>JAOQAF010000138.1 GCA_025963735.1 Bacteroidota bacterium | reverse complement strand
AATACGTATGATGTTTGGGGTAAAAAGCAATTAGCAGGCCGCATATATGATGGTATTGTAAGAACTACTTTTGTAATTGATCAGGATGGAATTATTAAAAATATAATTTCAAAAGTGGATAGTGAAAATCATGCAAAACAAATTTTAGAACTAAATCTGTAATTTTTTTTGTGAGATAAAAATTAATTAGTACATTTGCACTCCTTAAAGTAAAATTTGAGGAAACGGGCTGGTAGTTCAGCTGGTTAGAATGCCGCCCTGTCACGGCGGAGGTCGCGGGTTCGAGTCCCGTCCAGCCCGCTTAAAAGCTTCACACTAGTGAGGCTTTTTTGTTTATGCCTCGTTATATTATTATAGATATCTGAAGCATCCACGGATATGTTGTTACATGCAAAAAAGATTGATTAATCTGTGAAAAATTAAAGGGATAGGTCAGACAAAAAAATGTGAAGCCGAAAAGAAAATTCGAGCACCTGCCTAAGCGTTGATTAAAAATTAAATATCAAATAAAAATAAAAATTATGGCAAAAGTGTCAATCTATCTAAATTTTATGGGCAATGCCGAAGAAGCATTTAACTACTATAAAAGTATTTTTAAAACGGAATTTTCTGCCCAAATTGCCCGCCTCGGTGATATGCCTCAGCAGCCAGGTGCGCCTGAGTTTTCGGAAACCGATAAAAAGAAAGTAATGCATGTGGCCCTGCCTATCGTTGGCGGAACCGAAATAATGGGAACCGACATGCTCGAAAGTATGGGGCATAAACTTATTATTGGTAATAACACAACAATAAGTCTTAATTTAGACAGCAGAGCCGAAGCAGACAGATTATACAATGCGCTGTCACAGGGCGGAGACGCGAAACAATGTGTTGTGCCTCACGATGAATTTTGGGGCTATTGGGGTGTTTGTCTCGACAGATTTGGGATCCGCTGGATGTTCAATGTTATGAATCAACCTCAAAAATAATAAATATGTCAAACAACAGCGTAACATTACATCGAGTTCTTAAAGCCTCTCCCGAAAAAGTTTACCGCGCCTTTACCGAAGCTAATGCTTTGTCGTTTTGGTTGCCACCTTATGGATTTTTATGTGAGGTACATCATATCGATGCTTATGTAGGCGGCAGCTATAAGATGTCTTTTACAAATTTTTCAACGGGCAAGGGGCATTCCTTTGGCGGAAAATTTTTAGAAATCAAACAAAATGAATTTATAAAACACACCGATATATTTGATGACCCTAATTTGCCCGGAGAAATGATTACTTCAATATGGATCAAAAAAGTTTTAGTCGGTACAGAACTTAAGGTAGTTCAGGAAGGGATTCCTACTGTTATTCCGACAGAAATGTGTTATTTAGGATGGCAGGAGTCGCTTGAAAAATTAGCAAAATTAGTTGAACCTGTAATTCCTGACGCTTAATACTGTAGTATATTATTTGGTTTATGGCAACATCAAATTAATTCATTAAACTATTCGGGAAAATAATTGTTGTTGAAGAAAAAAGTTTCACTCATGTGGAGCTTTTTTATTTTTATAGTTCTGTGTTCTTGGCCTTTTATTTATTTTAAGCTAAACTAAGAGGAGCGATTGAGCCAGCAAAATTATTTGAGCAGAAAATCGTTGTAAATCATGCAGTATATGTGACTTATGTAAGTAATTTCCCCTTTCCTGTAAGTCATATTGCGAGAATAGAACTTACCTTTAAAGTCAAGTTAATTCATATGATGCAAATACTACTTCAAAACCGTGAAATTGCCGCTGCTTGTTTTGCCCGGCTTTTACTCGGGTTTTTATTCTTTTTTCAGGGTTGGGATGCCGTTTTTAAAGTGAAAATTAAAAATGTTGTTGCTGCATATGAAACCTCGTTTTCCAGTAAAGGTATTCCCAGGATACTTACAGTTGTAGGGTCGTGGTTTACTTCTTACACTGAACTGATTTGCGGTTTCCTTCTGATACTTGGACTTTTTGAAATTCCCGCTTTATATATTTTAGGAATAAATATCCTCCTCGCTTCCATTGCTTTTGGCATTACTACACCAATGTGGGATATGCGTTACGTTTTTCCAAGAGTTATCCTGCTTCTTTTTTTATTAATTATTCCACGGTCGTGGGATATTTTATCATTGGATAATTTTTTATTTCAGCACTAATTTTTTTATACCATTAAATGTCAGATTCTACACTAAAAGATACCAATTTTCTTTTCAATACCATGCAACTGCTGCAGGCTTATGAGCAGGGAATTGATGAAAACATAATTTCTACCATTACCGATTCAAAAGGTATAATTGTTCACGCAAACAAAAAGTTCTGCGAAGTATCAAAGTTTTCTGTTGGAGAAATTATTGGGCAGAATCACAGAATCATTAATTCGGGTTATCATCCAAAGGAATTTTTTATTAATATGTGGCAAACAATTTCTGCAGGAAAAGTGTGGCATCAGGAAATAAGGAATAAAGCAAAGGACGGAACATTTTACTGGGTAGACACGGTAATAGTACCGATTAAGGATAAAGATGAAACAATATCCCATTTTCTTTCCTTACGTACTCTTATAACGGACAGAAAAATTCTGGAGAAAAAAAAGGAACAATATGTTTCTTCACTGGAAGTATTGCTTGTTATGACTTCCAATAAAGTTAAAAAGCCTCTAATGAAATGTCTTGATGAGATCAATAATTTCGATCGTGATAAATTAATTAATAAGCCTGAATTAACCCAGATGGTTAACAACCTAAGAGTTAGTGTGGCGGAACTTGATAACTTTACTAATGAGTTATCGGTTTTTATAAGAGAAATGGAAAAATAATTTCACTTCTTTATAAAGTCTGGTAAACATACCCTGTACAAGAGTAGTGTCTTCATATTACTGCACCTGTTAAATTTTTAATTTACTTGCGGTTTAGAATCTAAAAAAAGTCCTCATTAAAAATGAATGTTTATCTTTAAATAGGCATTTACTACTTCTATTTCCAAAGCACCGGCTCTTTTCTTGTACTTCCTTACAGTCTTTTAAGGTTTAAAATGACAATAGGTTTAATTTAAAAAAACAACAATGAATAAAGAAGTTGTTACTACACGTACGGCAAAAATTTTTCAAATAACGGATGAAATTTTAAAAGTAGAGGTAAAAGAATTTTCCAATACAGATGAAGCGGATGCAAAAGAAAATCATGAGGCGTGTAAAAAACTGGCGAATGGAAGGAAGATGGCAATTCTTATTGATTCAAGAACTGTTACTACTGCTACACCTGAAGCCCGCGAGTATTCCGCTAGTGATGTGGTTTCTGAGTTTGTTATTGCAAGAGCTATTTTAACTGATACTCTAGCTGTAAAATTACTTGGAGATTTCTATGCAAGGAAGCCCAAGTCGCCAACACGTTTGTTTAAAGAAGAAAAGGAGGCGATGGAATGGCTAATGGAACAAATTGACAACTATAATAAAACCAGGTTATAACCAACACCCGTGCAACTTACAGAATATATTTTTTGATATTTGGAAAAATAAAACACCCTCTTTCGGGAGGGTGTTTTTTAATATTGGCAGACTGTTTTTTAGTGAGTGATTACTTTCTTAGTAATGGATGTTTTTCCGTCTGTAATTCTTACAATAAATATTCCTTTTGAATAATCATTAAGATCAATAATAATTTCATTATCATTTACTCCTTTGTTTTCATAAACAACTTTTCCGGTAACATCGTAAATGTAGATATCCTTTAGTGATTTGGAGTTTAAACTTAAAGTAAATACACCATTATTAGGGTTCGGGAAAATTGTACTTTCTTCATCAACATTTAGTTTTACGGGAGTTATTGATGTGGCAAGCATTAAGCCTTGAGGCATTGCCGGTGAATAAGAATCATTTTCAATGATAAATGCATCTCCGGTAGCGGTTTTGCAACCTGAACATAGATAAATGGTTTTTGAAATTGAAGCCCACGGTGCGCATTGTCCCCATGTTCCTCTTGTAATTCTGTATTTGTGTCCTAACTTAAGTACACCTTTAGCTGGTATGCCACTACCACTGTATGGAGGTGTTGGCATAGGACTGCTTGCAGGCCAGGCAGCATAATTAGTGTAGTTCCAATTATACCCGGGAAAAGTATTGTTCGCTATAAAGGGTGCATACCACCATGTTTGTGCATTAGTCATTGTTGTATTCGGTACAATTGCAGAAGTAACTAAATCAAGTTCTGAAATTTCCCAAAAGAACGAAGCAGTAGAAACTATTGGTGAAGCGGTTATATTAAAGTCGGTTGAGTTTCCGATTATGGTGTTGCCTGCAAGAGCAAAATCAGGATTGAATGGAGTTCCGGGAGTGACATTGATTGTGAATGTGGTTGGTGTAATGCACGCGCATCCGTCAGATCCCGTCACCGTATAAACGGTTGTACTGGTTGGATTTGCGGTAAAAGTGTTTCCCGTAGTTGATCCGGAGGCACTTGTCCAGGTATAATTAACTGCTCCATAAGCCGTAAATGATGTTGCGCTTCCGCAGGCAATAGATGTATTTCCCGAAACAGAAACAGGATTGCAGCAATACCCGAAGAACACATCATCAATACCAAAATCACGTTTTTGACCTCCTGTGTTTTGAACAATAGAAAGAGTGGTTACTCCTGGCGCACCCCACCATGAAGTTGAATATTGAGTCCATGCTCCCTGCGTAATGGAACCGGTGTTTACTGTTGTAGTACCAATCTTCATTGCCAAAGTAAAAGCTTCATTATAAATACTATTAGCCCAAAAAGAAAAAGTGTATTTTTTCCCCTGACAAACATTAACAGTTTGCTGCCATACTGTTTGTAAGTTGGAGGTTGAACCGTCAATGATTAAAAAATTTCTAGGTGCGGCTCCGGCGGTATGATCGGTCACATTAGGCCAGCTTGTACACTTTAAATTAAAGTTCGATTCAACGGTATATGAATTTACACCACAACCTGCACTTGCAGGAATTGCCGAACTGAATGATGCCCTTCCTGAATTAAAATCAGAATTGCTGACAAGGTTAACAGGAGCGGCGCAACCTGTTTGGGCTTTTGAAACAGCGCCCGAAATAAAGAGAGTGATTAGTACCGATAAAAATTTCTTTTTCATTAAATTATATTTTTCTTTTTTTGCTTACTCTGATTGGTTTTCGGCTTACCCAGCACTGTATTGCATATACAATGCGGCGCAAAGTAAAACATACAACAAATGAATTTCAATCACCAACCCATACCCGGTTGTTTTTTATAAATAGCCGGCGGAATTAGAAAATAGTTGGTAAAAAAAATTCCTGATTTTAACACCAATCGAATTATCAACCAATAAATGGAATTTGGGATAGATGTCTTTAAAAATAACGCGCTTGATTCGGAATGTAAAAATAGGTGGGATAAGAATTTTATGAATCTCAAACAAGCATATAACTTAACTTATTTAAAAGTTCGTTTTTTTTCCTTCTCGAAACTTCAACACTTTCCCCATCACTCATAATTACGTACCCACCTTCACCTTTTATATATTTAACCACATGGGTAAGATTAATGAGGCATGAATTATGCACTCTGAAAAAGTTAAGTCCTGAAAGTAACTCATCATATTCTTTCAGTAGTCTTGAAACTATTATTTTTTTTCCGCTGGTTAAGCTTATATGTGTGTAGCTTTCATCAGCAGAACATTTTATTATGTCATCGGAATTAATCATCTGAAGGCCTTCAAATGTAGGTATAGCAATTTTAGCCGACTTGCTTTTAACGGAAGATAAAAAAGCTTCAAAATTTTTTAATTTGTCAACTGAACCATTTAGTCTTTTTTCTACTTTTTGAACAGCAAGCTTTAATTCATCCACTTCAACAGGCTTTAACAGATAGTCGATAGCGCTTGATTTAATAGCCTGAATGGCATAATGGCCATAAGCCGTTGTAAATACAACGTCAAATTCCGGGTTTTTAACTTTCTCAAGCAGCGTAAAACCATTATTGAATGGCATTTCAATATCCAGAAAAACAAGATTGGGGGCATGTTTATCTATCGCTCTTAATGCCGTGTCAACTGAATCGCATAATTCACAAACTTCCACATTCACACAATGTTTTTTTACAAGGCTATCTAACGTAACCCTGCTTTTTTCTTCATCATCAACTATTATTGCTGTAATCATAATTTAAAAATCTATTTGCATAGGAATACTTATTTTAACACTGGTGCCGGTTGCATTTCCCTGCTCATCAGTTAAATCTTCAATAACCACACTCAGTTTAGTGTTGTTCATTTGATTGATAATATCAAGCCTTTCTTTTGTAATTGACATGCCCATTGATTTATGGGAAGGGTGTGCTGATTTGGTTTCAGCAGATTTTTTTCTTCCTACTCCATCATCACTTATAGTGCATTTTAAAATTTCTTCTTTTAATTCAATGGCGATTATTAAATTACCTTTACCATTTTTATGCATCAGCCCATGCCAGATTGCATTTTCTACATAGGGTTGCATTAACATGGAAGGTATATGTGCGAAATTTATATCTACATTATTACTAACGGTTACCGAATAATTAAATCTGTTTTCAAATCTTAGAGATTCAAGTTCAAGATAGAGATTCAAAGCTTCCAGTTCAGTTTTAAGGGGGATTAATGCAGGTTTGGAATTTTCAACAACATACCTTATAAGCCGCGCAAACTTAGCCAGATATTTTTGCGATGATTCCGGATCATTGCGTGTGATAAAATACTGTACCGAATTAATGGCGTTAAAAATAAAATGAGGATTCATTTGCGCTCGCAGGGCTTTTAATTCTGCTGTTGAAATTTTACTTTGTAATTCCTCTTTTTCTGAATCGCGTTTTTTTATTTTATCAAGACGTTTTTTTATCAGGATATAGATAACAGCAACTAAAATAATAAATGCGAGCAATCTGAAGGCCCATGTTTGCCACCATGCCGGAAATATGGTAAGGTAAAGTGTTGCCGGTTTACTGCTCCAATATCCATCATTGTTTTTAGCATACACAATAAATTTATAATCGCCAGGGTTAAGGGTTTGAAATTGTGCTGAAGTGTACCCGGTATAAACCCAGCTTGTATCAAGACCTTCCATTTTATATTTGTATTCTACCGTCCCTTGATTTTTATAGGATAAACCAATATAATTTACTTTAAAATAGTTTCTGCTGTAATTGAGTTGCAAAGAATCTGACTTGTAAATTTTATTGTTTATCATAACCTGGGTGATGTAGACGGGCGGAGGCACAGAATTATTTTTTAATAAATGCGGTTTTATAATTGTTATTCCATTATTATGGGCCAGCAGCAAGTCGTTATCCCGTGCAATTATATAATTTACTTCATTTGATAACAGACCTTGTTTTTTTGAGTACATGTTTACTTCAAATCGTTTCCTTTCCTTCAGATATTTTATATTGCTTAATCCGTTGTTACTTCCTACCCACACCGTATTCTCCTTGTCAATAAACATATCGCGGCACATATTACTGGCAAGCCCGTCTGTTTGTTTAATGTTATGAAACACTTCCCCGCTTTTTATTATTACGCCTTTACCACGGGTAGCCATCCATAAATGGCCGTTATAATCTTCAAGTATATCTATTATCCGGCCTGAAAGTAATTTATTGTTTTCTCCTAAATAACTAAGTGAGTCATCTTTATAATTCCATAAACCATTCATGGCACAGATCCAAAGAATGCCTTTGCTATCTTCATAAATATCATCTATGTACTGATTAAAAATTATTTCTTTATCACTTTTAAATTTGTTTTCAAGGTCGCAATGCATGATCATTCGTGCCCTAAGGAGCCAAACCATGTTTCCTTTACTTTTTATTATTTTCTTTACGCCTCTGGTATCAATTACCTCATA
>JAOQAF010000120.1 GCA_025963735.1 Bacteroidota bacterium | reverse complement strand
AATTTTCCTTCATCAATCAGTTTCATTATAGCGATGGAAGTTATAGGCTTGGAAACACTTGCCACCCTGAAAAGAGTGTTTGGCATTATCGGTTGTTTATCATTCTTATCAGAAAAACCAAAACCTTTATTATAGATCAGATTTCCGTTTTTTGTAATCGCCACGGCACCTCCTTTAATTTTCCAGGTTAATAGGAATTCACGGACAAGTGCGTCAGTTTTATTGCAGGAATACAATGCATCCGCAGTTTGCGCTTTTGCAGTTATTGAAAACAAGAAAAAAAAGAAGAGCAATTTTAAGTTCATTAGGGGGTTACTCCAAAGGCTGCTTTAAATATTACAGCATATGTGATTATTACGCAGAAACAACTGAGAGGTTACATCCTTTGGCGTATGCGGCCTCCGTTTAGTGTTAAATAAAATAATCATATTTTAAAGGGCCTCATTTTAACAGTAGTATGCAAAATAAAGGTTAAAATTATTTACATTTGACATCTGCGTATGGAAATTAAAAGCAAATTACCCAATATTGGCACCACTATTTTTAGTGTTATGAGTTCTTTGGCCCGTGAACATAATGCCATTAACCTCTCGCAGGGATTTCCCGATTTTTCATGTTCTCTCCAACTGCTTGAGCTTGCTCAAAAAGAAATGTCTGCCGGCTTTAATCAGTATGCTCCCATGCAAGGGGTAATTCAATTACGTGAAAGGATCGCTGAAATTATTCAGACATGTTACAATCGCGTTTATTCTCCCGATACTGAAATCACCATCACCGCCGGTGCCACACAAGGTATTTATACAAGCATAGCCGCATTTATTCAAAAGGGAGATGAAGTTATTATTTTTGAACCCGCCTACGACTGCTATATTCCTTCCATTGAAGTGCATGGAGGCGTGGCTGTTCCTGTTCAACTCACCTATCCAAACTTTCATATCGACTGGCAACTTGTAAAACAAAAGATAAATAAAAACACCAGGATGATTATCATTAATTCGCCGCACAATCCCAGCGGTACCGTCCTCTCATCTAATGATCTGGTGGAGCTTGAAAAGATTGTTGCAAACAAAAACATTATTGTGGTGAGCGATGAGGTATATGAACACATGAACTTTATGGAAGAACCGCATCAAAGTGTAGCGCGTTTTAAATCATTAAGTAACCAATCCATAATTGTTTCTTCATTCGGCAAAACCGTTCATACAACAGGATGGAAAATCGGATATGTAGCGGGGCCTGAATATTTGATGACTGAATTCAGAAAAATTCATCAGTTCCTTGTTTTTGCAGTTAATCATCCTTTTCAGCTTGCCTTAGCAGAATATCTGGCAGACAAAAAAACATACCTTGAAGTAAAAAATTTCTATTCCCAAAAACGCGATTTTTTTAAGGGATTAATATCTTCTTCACGTTTTACCATTGAGCCATGCTCCGGTACCTATTTTCAACTCTTGAATTATAAAAAAATAAGCGATGAAAAAGATACAGAGTTTGCCATAAGAATGACCAAAGAAAACAAACTGGCGGCAGTTCCTTTGTCTGTCTTTTACACCAACAAAACCGACAACAAGCTCTTACGTTTTTGCTTCGCTAAAAAAGAAGAAACCCTTAAAAGGGCGGCGGAAATCATTAACCGCTTATAGTTAAACGTGTAAAACAAAAAGTCCCCTCCCTTTAGCAGGAAGAGGACTTTATAAAAATAAAACTCTTTATTTATTCAATAGTACCGTTACGGTGGGCTTCTTTTTTATATCGGGATAAACGAATACACCAGTATGCAAGGACCCCAATAATAAGAATCCAGATGATTACGTTTGGGCCCTGACCCAATACGCGCATTCCTTTAAATATCCATTGGAAAAATGTTCCTGTTCCTTCAAAAATATCAGTCCAGGTAATCATTAAATTCATTAGCAGAGTTTTCATAACTATAATTTTTTATTTATCATTAAATGAAGTTCGCTTTAACGGTGCCAATGATGGACAACCTTTGCTTATTCATAACCATATAATTTGTAAGTTTACAGCAACAAAAATAACACTATTTTAGAAACAAAAAAAATTGTTTGCAGGTGCATTAAATAAAGGGATCAGGGGAGGAATAGTTTTTTTAACTGTCTTTTTTATATTAAGTGCTGTGGCCTCTCTGTTTGCCCCGCAGGGCATTGAAGCCAACAACTATCCGAATCTGTTCTATAATTTTTTTGCGGCTAAGATTCACAGCAAAACCCTAATTGTTTTACTTAACTACTTTTTCGTTGGAATTGGCGGTTTAATTATCAGCCTTATTGCCGTAAAGCAGGAGGTTGTTGAAAAGCAGAACTATTTCCCGGTATTTATTTATTTAGCTGTTAGTAGCGCTGCTCTTAACCCTACACAGCTTACACCACAGTCCTTCACCAACGTTTTTGTTCTTTACGCTATTTACCGCTTACTTGACACTTACCGACAGGAAAATTGTTTAAATCAGATTTTTGTTGCTGCTTTCTGGTTATGTGTTTCTTCTTTTATCACCATTTCAAGCATAATTAGTTTTCCATTATTTTTTATTGCCCTTCTTATTCTTCGTCCCTTTTATTGGCGCGAATGGCTTGTAGCACTTTTAGGGTTTGCTGCTCCCATTTTCCTTTATGAATGCGTAGCTTACCTCAGCGATTTTAATCAATGGTATTTTATAAAGGCTTCGCAACTTTTCTTTAATTTCCTGAAGCTTCCTTCCTTCAGCGAATATTATCTGCCATTAACAGCCTTACTTTTCATCCTTTTTTTAATCTCAGTGACATCCAACCTTGTGAACGGGTTTGGCAACACGGTTAAGAAACAACGCACCAAATCAATACTTTTGTGGTATGTGTTATTTTCCAGTTTAGGTTTTTTCTCAGGAGGATCTAATGGTTCAAGTATTATATTAACCTACGCTCTGCCCCTTAGTTTTTTTATTGGCGACTTTTTATTCGCTCTTAAACAAATTAAATTTGCAAACACTATTCTTACACTTCTTGTGTTATGTATTCTTATTGTTTTTCTTGCTGAATACAACCTTGTTTAAACACCAAAGCTGAGAAGGAAATTAAACAGTATTAGGTCAGGAATATTGAATGATATTTCTTTACTAATCGGCATTTAATTCTTTTACCTTGTATAAAGCCGATTAATTAAAAGGTCTTTTTTCAACCTCAGTAATTAATGCACGAACGTTTGAGGGAACAGTAACCTTCGATTGTTTCTCATAATCGAAAATTACAAGCACATCTTCTGCTTCCGCGGCAATGGTGCCATCCCTATCAACAATAATATGCTCTAACTGAAAACTGGAATTTTTTACCCAGGTTACTTTTGTTTTTACTACAATATCACCCGGATAAAACAAAGGTTTTTTAAATTTACATGAACTTGCGGCTACAGCGAAACTTAATTTATCTTCCGGCATATGCGTATTAATGCCAACGCGCCCGCAATAAGCCACTCGTGCAGCTTGTACGTATTTAAAATACGACACATTATTTACATGGCCAAAAAGATCCATCTCACTCCAGTCTATTTTTATATGAACCTGAGAGTTATAAGATTCCATTACAGTTTTGAAAGCGCGCTTTCTAAGCGTGATAACACTTCTTCCTTACTTATGAGAGCAAGCATATCGAATAACTGAGGGCCGCCTGCAACGCCGGTAACCAGCACGCGCAAAAGCTGCATGTCAATTTTACCCAGCTCAGTCTCCGCTTCATGAAAAGCCTTCGTAATATTTTCTACATTCCAGTTACCGACCGATTTAAATTTATTTAAAACCGAACTAAAAAGCGGCTTGCTGTTTTCATTCCATTTTTTTGAAATAACTTTCGCGTCATACTCTTTAGGAGCTTCAAACACATACTTCCCTTGTTCCCAAAAATCATGTACGAATTGAACTTTTTCTTTAACGAGCTTGCAAAATTCAATTACAAATTCATTATCCCGGTCAATTCCCTTTTCTTTTAAAGTAGGTTTAAAACTATCCGCAAGTTCCTGATCCGATTGTTTGCGAAGATATTGCTGATTAAACCATTTGGCTTTTTCAGGATCAAATTTAGCACCACTTTTATGCACGCGTTCAAAATCAAATATTTCAGATAATTCCTTTAAAGAAAATATTTCCTGATTATTACCCGGGTTCCATCCTAATAAGGCAAGAATATTTACAAAAGCTTCCGGATAATATCCGGCTTCTTTATAACCCACGTATGGTGCGCTTTCGCGGGGATCCTGCCAGCTCAATGGGAACACAGGAAAACGCGCCTCCCGTTTTGAAATCTTTCCGTTACCATCAGGATTAAGAATTAACGGAAGATGCGCCAGTTTGGGCATTTCATTTTCCAAACCCAAATAGCGATAAATTAAAATATGAGCGGGGGCGCTGGGCAACCATTCTTCACCACGCACAGCGTGAGAAATTTCCATTTCAATATCATCCACAATATGTGCCAGATGATAAGTAGGCATGCCATCACTTTTCAATAAAACTTTATCATCAACCTGGGTTGAATTAACCGTTACCCAACCGCGAATAATATCATTGAATCTTATTTCTTCATTGCGCGGAACCTTTAAACGCACAACATATTTTGTTTTTGAATCCAGTAAGCTTTTTACTTCATCTTCAGGCAGGGTTAATGAATTACGCATATTTTGCCTGGTGATGGCGTTGTATTGAGGGGCCACCACTTTTGCTGCTTCAAGTTTTTTACGCATAGCGTCCAGCTCTTCCTCTGTATCAAATGCGTAGTAAGCATGCCCTGAGGCAATCAGTTTATCGGCGTACTTCTGATATATACCTAATTCTTTTCTTTCACTTTGCCTGTAAGGCTTATGAGGGCCGTCTCCGAAGCCAACACCCTCGTTAGGCTCAATGCCGCACCACTTCAATGCCTCAATAATATATTCTTCAGCGCCTTTAACAAAACGACTCTGGTCAGTATCTTCAATTCTTAAAATAAAATCACCACCGTGTTTTTTTGCAAATAAATAATTAAAGAGGGCTGTTCGCACACCACCCATATGTAAACCGCCTGTTGGACTAGGCGCAAAACGCACTCTGACTCTTTTTTCCATAAGGTTCAAAGATAGTTTTTTTTGTTGTTTTAATAAAGCAAAAATATTAGCTTTAAGAAAATCAGAAGTTTCAAGTTTTAATTTCAATATGAAAAATAAAAACACCACACCCTATGATGTTCATTTAACTGAACTCTTAAACTTATTGGAAGAAAGCAAAAAACAGGAAAATCCGGCTTACTGGTTATATGTAAATAAAACGCGTGTTCCTTTATTCATGCTGGAATCGTTAACCAGATTATTATATAAGGCTACCAATGACCAATTCGCGAAGGGTTGGTACAAATTCTTTAAAAAACTGGAAGACCTTATAGGTGAAATAGATTATTTTGATGTGTTTATAAAACAATTTCAGGAAAATAAATCAGTAAAAAACGAGCAAATATTTTATCTTCAAAGAAAGCTAGACAAGGTTGTTTCTAAATTCAACAAAAAGCTTTTAAACAATGATTTTTTCACTGCCGACCTTTTGGAATTTAAGGAGGATAATGAGACGGACTTTAAAGACAAAGCACTGCTTATTAGCTTACATGAGCAAATTAAAACTGAAATTCTTTTAACCGAAAGTTTCTTTAATAAACATCCAAATGGCTTTACAAGTTTTGAAAGTGAGGTACATGCCATGAGGCGGAAACTCCGTTGGATTAGTATTTACGGGATCAGCCTGGGAGGCATAGTAACCTTGCGAAAAACAAACAAAAAATTTGGATGGGAAAAAGAATTTATTGGGCAGGCTGATAAAAATTCAAAATACAATAAGTTGCCGGTAAAAAAAGGGCTAAATCATTATATTCCTTTACAGGAAAAAGCATTTTATGCATTAAGTCATGTTATAGCAAAACTGGGGGAAATTAAAGATAAAGGATTAGCGATAGAAGCACTGGCGCGCTCACTGGAAAAAACAAGCGCTACAAAAGTCAGCAATCCGCGGTTATATGCTATCCGCCAGTTAAAATTAAGGCAAACTGAAGCGCATTTATTAAAGGAGGCTTATGATCTGATGTATAAGTTTTTTGTTACCTATAACATCCATATTCAGCTCTTAAGTGTTAATTAAATTTTAACCTTTGCCGGCTTGAGTGCCGCTTGTATAAATGGACTTTTTATTGTAATATTATATTAATTAGTTTTAACGCAATTGACTCATGCAAAAATACCGAGCAGTAATAATTGATGACGAAGAGGATAGCCGAAGCAACACCAAAAACATGTTGCAAAATTATTGTCCGGAAATTGAAGTAGTTGGTGAGGCTGCCAGCGGACCTGAAGGAAAACTAAAAATTCAGGAATTAAAACCACAGGTTGTTTTTCTTGACATCAACATGCCAGGGATGAATGGCTTTCAAATGCTTGAAGGAATTTATAACCGTGACTTCTGCGTTATTTTCTTAACGGCATATAGCGAACATGGTATCACAGCTGTTAAAGCCGGCGCCACCGATTATTTACTTAAGCCGTTAATGTTAAGTGAACTGCAGGGAGCTATTCACAAAGTTGTACAGCATTATGACACTAATAAAGGCGCCACGGCTGCAGCAAAACCTGAACAGGATAAAAACCTGGTTTTAATAAACCACAGCAAAGGTTTTACCCTTGTAGATTTTAAAGATATTGTGTGGCTTGAAGCAAGCGACAATTACACAAATTTATTTTTAAACGGACAAAAGAAAATTGTTGCCAGCAAAACTTTAAAAGAGTTTGAAATGATTTTACCAAACAATGATTTTTTCAGGATTCACCGCTCTGCACTTATAAATGTAAATTATGTAAAGGAATACAGTAATAATGAAGGTGGCGAAGTCATATTAAGCGACGGCACGCATGTACAGGTGAGCAAAGCCAGAGTTCAGGAGTTTGCCGAGTTTATAAAAACAAAATCCGTTTCGCCTAAATAGACAAAATATTATACTAATTACGAAGCCCAAAGTTGGGCTTTTCGTATTTTTATACCTTAATAAACAACCAACCCCCAAATTGAAAAGGCTTGCCGGATATATACTTCCCTTATTAATTTTTTTGGCAGGTTCGTTTATAGCTCAAACACCTTCTTTTAATTTTCAAAAACTGGGAAGTGAAGATGGTTTAAACAACGCCAACATTTTTAACATCGCTCAAAATGAGAATGGCTTAATATATTTTACAACTCAAAACGGAATTTATTATTATGATGGCTACAACTTTAATAAACTGGAAATAGACAGTTTAAAAAGCAACGCATTGTTAAATGTATCACTAATAAATTCAAATGAGATACTTTTATCACTCAGAGAAGAAGGGATTTCTAAGTTTAATTTTCAAACAAAAAAATACAGTTTTCTACCTCACTTAAAATTTAAAAACAACTCTGATAATTTTATTATTACTCCCGGTTTCGCCTATCTGTTAACCGCCGAAATAAAGCTGGTAATTATAAATTTAAAAACAGGGGAAATTATTGAAGACAGCCGCAGAGGTAAAGGCCTGATTAATCAGCCTTTCTGCATGTTCCGTACAAGGGAAGGAAAAATATTAATCGGACGAACAGATGGCTTATACGAGGCTTTGGATGGCACTCAAAAAAAATTACCACTGCTGGAAAATAATGCCATCCATTCCATAACACAGTCTGCCGATGGTAAACTGATTTTGGGAGCTACTGCTAAAATGGCATCAAGCAGAATTGTAATTGTGAACAATGACCGGATAGAAAAAGAACTAACACCAAAATATAAGGCAAAAGCATTTACTTATTTGCCGGACGGCGGTAAAAGCATTGATAAAATAATATCAGATGATTATGACAGGATCTGGTTCACTTCCTACCCGGGTGAAAACCTTTACCTCTATCAAAACAATAATTATTATGATGTATTTGAAATGCTCGGCATATCACCAACTTTAATTAAATGTATATACAAAGACAAAGCACAAAACATTTGGATTGGCACCTACAGTGATGGCGTTTTTTTTATAGAAAACTCCTTTTTTAACGCTCTTAATTTTTCATTTAATAACAAAACGCTGAACGTAAATCAGGTTTATCTTAAAAACAACATGCTTATTGCCGCTACCAGCAATGGTTTGTACGGATTAAATCTTACAACCAACATGGTGCGCACCCTCTCCAAACCGGACGAATTTTTAACTGAACCTATTTCATCTATTACAGAAGTTAATGGTATTATTTATTATTCCAAACGAAGTCAGTTTGACATGAACTCCGCGATTTTTTCTGATTTTAAATACAATTACCATTTTAAACCTGTGATAGGCAAATTATTTTACCCCCTTAATTCAGAAACCAATATAATGGCCGACTGGTCGGCAAATGTTTTGTTATGCAATAAGGAATGCAGTAAAACCCTTGACACACTTGTATCTTTCCCCGATTATCAGATTTCCGTAAATGCGCTCTTAAAACAGGGAGATTCATTGCTCATAGCTACAAATAACGGCCTTTACATTTATAACTTTAAGACCAAAAAATATAATAACATTGTACGTGCCGAATTAAATTATAAAATAAACGACATAGCATTAATTCACAAAAAAATATACGCGGCACACGAGGCCGGAATCACTAACATTACAGACAACCTGCTGATTCAGCAAATCGGCAACTTGCGTTTAAACAGTGTAAAAAAAATAAAACAATTCAATGACCAAATATGGCTCGCAACATTAGATGGTGTTTTTATGTGCGATATGAATTTGCGGCCCTTAACAATATTAAACAAAGCCTCCGGCCTTCCTTCAAATTCAATAAACGATATTGTTTTTACCGACAAAACAATATGTATTGCAACGGCCCGAGGAGTTGCAATAACAGATCTTAAACAAATAGCATCCAGAAAATTAAAGCTTGCACCTGTTGTAATAAATTCAATTACTGTGGATGGCAAAGCGATTAAGTTTTCACAAAATTCCATTTCACTTTCATCTTCGCAGGAAAACGTAACTATCAACTTTTTTAGCCCCCTATTTAATAAACCCAACAAACAATTTTTCAGATATCAATTTGATAATGGTGACTGGAACTCATT
>JAOQAF010000114.1 GCA_025963735.1 Bacteroidota bacterium | reverse complement strand
TACCTGTTATAGCCGCCCCTCATGGCCTGGCTTTAGGCGGCGCCTGCGAAGTATGCCTTCATGCCGATAAAGTAATCGCACATGCCGAAACCTATATTGGATTGGTTGAATTTGGTGTAGGCCTTATACCAGGCGGTGGCGGCACAAAAGAATTTGCTCTGCGCCTAAGCGATTCTCTCCGTGAAGGAGATATAGCACTGAATAATTTTCGCGACAAATTTTTAACTCTCGGGCAGGCTAAAGTTTCAACTTCGGCTTATGAAGCTTTTGATCTTGGCATTTTACGAGAGGGTATTGATAAGGTTGTTATTTCAAGGGTAAGACAGTTAAGCGAAGCAAAGGCAGAATGTTTACGAATGGCCGACGCCGGTTATTCTAAACCTCTGCCGCGCAATGATATTCGTGTACTCGGCAACGAAGCGTTAGGCCTTGTTTATGCAGGAGCCAATTCAATGTTCAGCGGAAATTATATCAGCGATCATGATCGCAAAATTTCAGAAAAACTAGGTTTTGTGTTAGCGGGCGGAGATCTCTCGCAGCCAACTCTTGTTTCGGAGCAATACTTACTTGATTTGGAAAGGGAAATATTTGTTTCATTATGTACCGAACGAAAAACATTAGAACGGATTCAAAGTATTATAAGTGGTGGTAAAATATTAAGAAATTAAAAAGGAAAACATGAATGCATACATAATATCAGGCTTTAGAAGTGCTGTAACCAAAGCCCCCCGTGGCCAGTTCCGATTCACTCGTCCTGACGATCTAGCCTCAGAAGTAATAAAGCACCTTGTTGAATCTGTACCGGCTCTGGATAAAGACCGGATTGATGATGTAATGGTAGGCAATGCTATGCCTGAGGCCGAACAGGGGCTTAACATCGGAAGAATCATTTCGCTGATGGCGCTTAATACGGATAAAGTTTCAGGAATGACAGTGAACCGGTACTGTGCTTCAGGCCTTGAAACAATAGCCATTGCAAGCGCGAAAATAAATTCGGGCATGGCCGATTGTATAATTGCTGGCGGAGTAGAGAGCATGAGCCTTATTCCAATGGGTGGCTGGCGTATTGTTCCTAATCCAAAAATAGCCAGGGAACATCCCGATTGGTACTGGGGTATGGGCTTAACTGCAGAAGCTGTAGCAAAAGAATATAATGTATCAAGAGAAGACCAGGATACGTTTGCTTATCAATCTCACCAGAAAGCGATAAAAGCTATAAAGGCAGGATACTTTAAAGATGAAATAGTTCCAATAAAAGTAACAGAAACATTTTTGGATGAGAAACAAAAAAGAAAGACCCGCGACTATATTGTAGATAATGACGAAGGTCCGCGTATGGATACATCCAAAGAAGCACTTGCAAAATTAAAACCTGTATTTGCAAACGGAGGGAGCGTTACCGCTGGTAATTCTTCGCAAACAAGTGATGGCGCTGCTTTTGTTATTGTAATGAGCGAGAGGATGATGAAAGAATTAAAACTGGAACCTGTTGCACGATTAGTATCGCATGCTGTTGCCGGTGTTCCTCCCCGCATTATGGGAATGGGTCCGCAATTTGCAATCCCTAAAGCGATAGAAAAAGCTGGCTTAAAATTAAAGGACATTGATTTATTTGAGTTGAACGAAGCCTTTGCTTCGCAATCTCTTGCTGTGATAAGAAAACTGGAATTGGATCCTGACAAGATTAACGTCAATGGAGGAGCAATTGCCCTTGGGCATCCTCTGGGTTGCAGCGGTGCAAAGTTAACCGTGCAGTTATTCAATGAGATGCGACGACGCAAAAATAAATATGGCGTGGTAACAATGTGTGTTGGAACCGGACATGGTGCTGCCGGGGTATTTGAGTTATTATAATAGAATTAAAATATTTTACATGAATAGCGAATTATATAACAAACTTGTTTTAATCAGAAGGAAGCTTCATGCAAATCCTGAACTTGGGTATCAGGAATATGAAACTTCTGATCTTATATGTAAAGAACTTGATCAACTTGGAATTCCTTACAAAAGGGGAATTGCTAAAACCGGAGTGGTTGCAGTTTTAAAAAAAGGAGATGGCCCCTGTGTTGCACTTCGTGCCGACATGGATGCTTTACCAATAAAAGAGGAAAATAACCTTGCATTTAAAAGTGAAAAAAAACTCAAGACCCCCAACGGACCTGAAATTCCGTTAATGCATGCCTGCGGTCATGATCTTCACACAACCATGTTATTAGGAGCTGCGGCTTTATTAAAAGACACGGAGTTTAAAGGTTCGGTTAAATTCTTTTTTCAGCCCTCAGAGGAAGACGTATATGATGATCCGGAAAAAAAATCCGGCGGGCAGCGAATGGCAGAAAGCGGCGAATTAGATAATGTAAAAGCTGCACTGGGTTTACACGTCCATCCGCTGTTGCCCGTTGGCAAAGTGGCTTATAAACTAGGGCAGGCCCTTGCATGCGCAAATTTTTTTAAGATAGAAATTACCGGCAAAATGGCGCATGCCGCAGTGGCACCCCATTTAGGAATAGACGCTGTATTAATTGCAAGCCATTTGATTCAATCGGTTTCTTCCATCGTACATAAATATATTCCGCCACCCGAGCCAACCGTTATATCCTTCACTAAAATTCACGGAGGCATTGCACCAAACGTTATAGCCGATAAGGTAGTAATAGAAGGGACTGTGCGAGCACTTGATATTAACACCTATCATCAGGTTTTAGAAAGAATAAATAATATTATAGAAGGCACGCGCATTTCATTTGGCTGCGGAATAACCATCCAATACAATTTAAATTACCCGAGTTTACTGAATGATAAAAATGTACATCAGACTGTATCTGATAGTTTAAACACAATTTTTGGAAAGGATAGCATTATTCCTATCGATGCCATTCTTGGTTCTGAAGATTTTGCATTCTATTCACGAAAAGTTCCTTCGATGTTTTATTTTTTAGGAGCGAAAGACAACAGCAACGACCGTTACTTTTTACACGACTCAAAAGTTCTTTTTAACGAAGAATGCATTCCTTATGGCTCCAAACTGTTATGTGAAGGTGCATTGATGCTATTACAAAAGGAAAATATTAATAATATATAATTAAGAAAAATAATTTATGGCAACTAATAAAATAAAAGGCGGAGAATTTTTAATTAAACAAACTCCAGCGCAGGATGTTTTTATTCCCGAACAATGGACCGAAGAACAGTTGATGATGAAAAAAACCTGTGAAGATTTTATCGGACAGGAAGTATTGCCAATTCTTGATAAAATAGATAACCAGGAAGAAGGCTTAATGGTTTCTATTCTGGATAAAGCTGGGAAGCTTGGCCTCTTGGGTATTTCAGTGCCGGAAGATCTTGGCGGTTCAGGATTTGATTTTGTAACTTCCATGTTAACCACCGAAATAATCGGCACCGGACATTCCGTTGCGGTTGCACTCTCGGCCCATACCGGAATTGGCACCCTTCCGATTTTGTACTATGGAAACGAGGAACAAAAAAAGAAATACATTCCTAAGCTTGCTTCAGGTGAATGGAAAGCTTGCTACTGCCTAACCGAACCTGCCAGCGGGTCGGATGCCAACAGCGGAAAAACAAACGCCAAGCTTTCTTCCGACGGAAAACATTATATTTTAAACGGACAAAAAATGTGGATAACCAATGGCGGATTTGCAGATGTATTTACTGTATTCGCTAAAATTGATGATGATAAAAACTTGTCTGCATTCATTGTTGAAAAAGTATTTGGTGGCATCAGCCTTAATCCCGAAGAACATAAAATGGGCATTAAAGGAAGTTCTACCCGTCAGGTATTCTTTAATGATTGTCGTGTTCCTGTAGAAAATCTTCTTTCTGAAAGAGGCAACGGTTTTAAAATAGCTGTTAATATTTTAAATATCGGACGCGTTAAATTAGCTGGTGCGGCAATAGGTGCAAGTAAAAACACCATTTCGTTATCGGTGCAATACGCGAATGACCGCATACAGTTTGAAAGACCAATTTCAAAATATGGCGCAATACGTTACAAGATAGCAGAACAGGCAACCCGTACATTTGCTTCGGAAAGCGCTATTTACAGGGCATCACAAAACATTGAGGACGCTATCCATACGCTTATTGAAGAAGGCATGGATGAGGCTAAAGCCAAATTAAAAGGTATTGAACAATTCGCGGTTGAAGCTGCCATCTTAAAAGTGCATGGCTCTGAAACTCTCGATTATGTTGCAGATGAAGGCGTGCAGATATATGGAGGCATGGGTTATAGCTCTGAAGGTCCAATGGATAGGATTTACCGTGATTCGCGCATCAACCGGATTTTTGAAGGAACAAATGAAATTAACCGTTTGTTAATTGTGGACATGCTTTTGAAGCGGGCAATGAAAGGCGAATTGGATATGATGGGGCCAGCACAAAAAGTAGGAGCTGAACTTGTTGGCATTCCCGAATTAGCAGAAGCAGATGAAACACTGTTAGCCTATGAAAAAAAAATGATACTGAATTTTAAAAAAGTTATTTTACTTATTGCCGGAGCGGCAGTTCAAAAATTAATGACAACATTAAGTAAGGAGCAAGAAGTTATAATGAACATAGCTGATATGGCCATTGAAACCTACGTAGCCGAATCCACATTGCTTCGCGTTGAAAAACTCATTAGCCTAAAGGGCGAAGAAAATTGTCAGGTACAGTTAAACATGGCCCGGTTATATATTAATTCTGCATGTGATAAAATTTTTAATAATGGAAAAGAGGCATTGAACAGTTTTGCTGAAGGTGATGAACTAAGAATGATGCTTATGGGTTTAAAACGCTTTACCAAGCAGGAACCATTTAATGCAAAAGCGGCAAGGCAAATTGTAGCCCAAAAATTAATTAGTGAAAACAAATATTGTTTTTAAAAAATGCTTTTGTTTATTAAAAATACATGCCCCTTCATAAACCATCAATAGACGTAACTGTATATACAGCCTTTGGCGACTCTATTACCGCGGGGTATACTGACGGCGCGTTATATTATTCAGGACAGCAAAATTCTTACGCAAATTTGCTTGCGGCACAATTTAAATTAATTGGCGGAGGTTCTTTTAAACAACCATTGGTAAATCCTGATTCAGCCGGGATCAGTTTTTCAGGCAACTCGCGTCTGGTATTAAAACAAGAAAGTAATTCCTCAAAAACTACGGTCCCCTACCTCGATTATCTCGCTCCTTCTGGTGATTCCTCTATTTTTGCTTCCAACAGTTATAGTACGCAGGGGCCATTTAATAATTTTGGTGTTCCGGGTGCAAAAGCTTTGTCTCTGGCTGTGGCCGGATATGGTAACCCGGCAAACGGAGCAGGAAATTACAACCCCTTTTTTACCCGAATGGCTGCCAGGCCTGAATTATCATC
>JAOQAF010000108.1 GCA_025963735.1 Bacteroidota bacterium | reverse complement strand
CCATTTTTCTGGAAGCTTTGGGTCTTGTGCTTGGTAAAAGGGGCGATATTTCAGTTTTACAAAATAAAAGCAGGAAATGTGTAATTGAGGCTGAGTTTGATGCAAAAGGATTAAAACTCGATACTTTTTTTAAAGAGAATGAACTGGATAATGATCCACAGATAATTCTTCGCCGCGAAATTAGTGCCGAGGGAAAATCGCGAAGTTTTTTAAATGACACCCCGGTTGCTTTAAATGTATTAAAACTTTTATCGGAACGCATTATTGACATTCATTCGCAGCATCAAACCCTTTTATTAAATCAAAGTAATTTTCAACTGGAAATAGTAGATGCCTTTGCAGGATCATTAGAAGTATACAAAAATTACAAAGCCGATTTTTTTAAACTAACAAAACTTCAATCTTCATTAAAGGATTTGCAGGAACAGGAACTGCTGGCAAAAAAGGAACTGGATTACTTTCAGTTTTTATTTACAGAACTCGAAGAAGCCGAAATTAAGCCCGGAATATTAAAAAAACTGGAAGAGGAAAGCCTTACGCTTGAAAATGCGGAGACAATAAAAAGCAGCCTGCTTAATGTGGCAAATGGTATTAACGGAGAAACCAACAGTATTTTACAAAACCTATCACAATTACGGCAAACGCTTCAATCCATAAGTAAATTTGGCAGTGATTACGCGCAGTTTTATGAACGTTTGAACTCAGCGCATATTGAATTAAAAGAACTTGCAGTTGACGCGGAAGATGCCGAAAGCAGGGTAACGTTTGATCAGCAAAAATTAAATGAAGTAAATTCTAAGCTGGATAAACTCAACAGATTATTAAAAAAGCACGGGGTTTCGTCAGAAGATGAGTTATTAAAAACCAAAGAAGAAATTGAAAATAAACTAACGCAATTCAGTTCGCTTGAAACGCAGATCGAAAAAACGATTAAGGAAATAAAAGAAATTAAAGGCAAGTGTACTTCTGAAGCCAACAAACTTTCAGGATTAAGAAAAAATGCCGTTAATTCCATCGAGCAAAGCGTTAAAGAGTTGTTAACCGATTTGTCGATTCCGAACGCGAATTTTAAAATTGACATTTCATCCTTAACGGAACTAACTGTAACGGGGTTTGACAAAGTACAGTTTTTGTTTTCCGCAAATAAAGGCACCGCGTTAAATGAACTGCACAAAGTTGCCAGTGGCGGAGAGTTATCACGTTTGATGTTAAGTTTAAAATCGTTATTAGCCACAAAAAAAGAACTGCCTACAATTATTTTTGATGAAATAGATACCGGAGTAAGCGGCGATGTTGCGGATAAAATTGGTATTATTATGAACCGGATGGGCAAAAGCATGCAGGTGATCACCATTACCCATCTGCCGCAGATAGCAAGTAAAGGCAACCATCATTTGTTCGTTTATAAAAAAGACGACGAAGAAAGAACCTCTTCTTTTATTAAAGAACTTAACAAAGATGAGCGGGTTACCGAAATCGCGAAAATGTTAAGTACAGGCACCCCAACTCAATCTGCATTAAAAAATGCCAAGGAACTGTTGAGTGTGACTTAAATTTTAAATATGCCAAAGAAAAATTTTTCGTACATCCCTTCTTTTTTTCTCACACTATTTAAACTGTTTATTCTCGAGTTTCTCATTCTGACGCTATGTCGGATTATTTTTTATTTCAGCTTTAAAACACCAGAAGCTTCATCAATTGATACCGCGGTTATTTGCCGGGCCTTTAGAATGGGCTTTGAATTTGACATGGTTGCTACTACTTACGCCATCCTATTGCCAACCGCCTTACTTTTGCTAAATGAGTTTTTCTTCAAAAGAACAGTCTTTTTTCATAAAGCCGCCATCTTTTTTACCATTCTGATCTTTTGGCTGTACGCTTTTATTTCAGCTGCCGATTTTCCTTACTACAAGCAGTTTTCATCTCATTTAAACAAACAGGCTTTCTTGTGGGCCGATTCACCTGCATTTGTTTTTAAACTAATTTTCGGAAATATTTCCTATTACGGATACTTATTCCTGTTCCTTATTTTTGCCTACATCATTTATAAATTTGTAAAGAAAATTTTCGTTACTCATTTTTATAATTTGCAGAACGCTGAATACAAACCGGTAAAAATTATTTTATTTATTGTTATTCTTATTCCCTTACTCATAGCCGGGGGGCGTGGCCGGTTATCAAGTAAAAGCACCACTCATGAAGGCCTTGCCATTGTTAGCGATAATCTTTTCATAAATCAGGTGGCCCTGAATCCTAATTTTACACTGTTCAGGTCTTTATTATTTCAAAAAGTAAAAGACTATAAGGTTCCTTCAGACATTAACGAAAGTTTATTGTTTGCCAAACATTACTTGAATTCAGACCACAACGATGCATTATCCATTAACCGTGAACAAAAAGCTGATTCTGCTTTTAAACCCTATAACGTTGTAATTGTATGTATGGAAAGTATGAGCTCATATAAAATGGGAATTCATAACAAAGAAATACTCACGCCCAACTTTAACGCCCTGGTCAAGGAGTCGGTTTATTTCGACCGGTTTTTTTCCTCGGGCATACATACCTTTAACGGCTTGTTTTCAACCAGCGCTGGTTATCCGAGTATGCTCAACGAACAAGCGTTAAGACGATATACCAAACAGCCGTTTACCACATTAGGCAATTTGCTCTTAGCTAAAAATTATAACACTTATTTCTTTAGCACACACGATCCGCATTTTGATAATATGGAAGGTTTTTTTACTCAAAACGGATATAAAAATACCTTCAGCGCTTTTGATCTTCCAAAAGAAAAAACAATAAGTGTTACAGGTGCGCCGGATCATGAAATTTTTAATTTATTTATAAAAACTGTAAATGCCGAAAAACAAAACAAACCTTTTCTTGGTTTTATAATGACCGGCTCTGACCACGGCCCCTGGGTTGTTCCTTCAAATATACCTTTTAAACCGAACGCAGATACAGAAGAGAAACGAGCCACACAATATGCAGACTGGGCTATTGGCGAATTTATGAAATCGGTGAAAAAACAAAGCTGGTATAAAAACACGCTCTTTGTTTTTTTGGGCGATCACGGTTACTCCATCGACGGTACTTATGAAATGCCTTTGAGTTATCATCACATTCCATTTGTACTTCATAAACCCAATTCTCTTAAAGCAGATACTATTCATAACCTGGGTTACCAACCGGATGTTATAAGTACTGTGGCAGGCGTGTTAAATTTATCCTTTACCAATAACACATTCGGATCAAACATATTAAAAGAAAAACATCCTTTTGTTTATTTTACAGCCGACGATAAAATTGGATGTATAAGTGAGGACGGGTATTTCTTTTACCATCTTATTTCACAAAAAACAAAACGCCTCAGAAAATATACTGACCTTGATCAGAAAGATTATTATCAGAGTAATAAAACAAAAGCCGACTCTCTGGAAAAGTCGGCTAAACGCATGCTTGACGCCGCGGAATATTTTATCAGGAAAAACTATTTTAGTTATTAAAAACTTTACTTTGTTTTTTAATTCCATAGGTTAAGTTCAAATAATTGCGGTTTTGAGTTTCAAATCAAAAGCAGATTACATTGGATAATGTTATATTTGCATTATATAATCAAGACTATGGCTTATAACTTATTAAAAGGAAAACGCGGTATAATTACAGGTGCATTAGATGAAAACTCCATTGCATGGAAAGTGGCTTTAAATGCGCACGAAGAAGGCGCTACTTTTGTTTTAACCAATGCCCCTATTGCCATGCGCATGGGCGAAATAAATAAACTGGCGGAAAAAACCGGCTCTAAAATTATTCCGGCAGATGCAACAAGTGTTGAGGAGCTTACCAAACTGTATACAGAATCCATGGAGCACCTTGGAGGTAAAATTGATTTTGTTTTACACTCTATTGGTATGAGCGTTAACATCCGTAAAAATATTCCCTATACCGAACTGAATTATGATTTTTTCAATAAAGGAATTGATGTATCGGCGCTTTCATTTCATAAAATGCTTGCAGTTGCGCATAAACTTGACGCTCTTAACGAACACGCATCTGTAGTGGCTTTATCCTACATTGCCGCGCAGCGAGCTTATCCGTTTTATACTGATATGGCCGATATTAAAGCCATGCTCGAAAGTATTGCCCGCACTTTTGGTTATCATTATGGTAAACAAAAAAAGGTTAGGATCAATACAGTATCACAATCACCTACAAGAACTACAGCAGGAAGCGGCATTAAAGGCTTCAGCGATTTTTTTGACTTCGCCGAAATGCAATCGCCATTGGGTAATGCCAGCGCTGAAGACTGCGCGAATTACTGTATAAGCTTGTTCAGTGATCTAACAAGAATGGTAACCATGCAAAATTTATTGCATGACGGCGGATACTCATCCACCGGTGTAAGCCAGGAACAACTTAATGCTATGAATAAATAATACATGAGGCAGGTGAACAACCTGCCTTTTTTAATGGATTCAAACCTTATTAAATGCCGCTTTTAACAATCGAAAAAGAAAAGTCAATTAAACTTGCAGCGTATATCACTACAATTGCTATATGTGGGGCAGTAATAATTTTAAATCAAAAATGGATTCCTCATCCCGATAAATTTCCATCCTTTATTTATTCACTTCCCATGTTAAATGCGATTTTAAATGGCACCTGCACTTTACTGCTTCTTTTTTCTTTAATGGCAATTAAAAAGAAAAATATTCAACTTCATAAAAAATTAAACCTCTCTGCTTTTGTTTTAAGCGCGATATTTCTGGTGAGTTATGTTACCGCACATTATTTTATTCCCGACACCAAATATGGCGATGTGGACCATAACGGAATTATGAGCGCCGCGGAAAGTTCTGAAGTGAGCAACATTAAACCTTTTTACGTTATTCTTTTATTGTTACATATTTTTCTGGCAATTGCGGTTTTACCAATGGTGCTTATATCATTTTATTATGGGCTTACCGATCAGCGTGAGAAACATAAAAAATTAACGCGTTTCAGTTATCCGATCTGGCTGTTTGTTACAGCATCGGGTGTTATTGTTTATTTAATGATAAGTCCTTACTACGCTTACCAATAATTTTGTTAAAGGCGCAACAACCTGAACAATTCTTCTTTTTCTATTTCACGAACTTCTCCGGATTTCATTCCTTTTAATTCAAGGTCTTCAATGCGTGTTCGGATTAAACGACAACATTTATGATAAACTCCTTTACACATTTTCCGGATTTGGCGGTTCTTTCCTTCCGTTAAAATAAATTCAAGCCAGGTATGCGGTATGCGGTCCAGTAAAGGATCCTCGCGCAATGGAAGAAAATCAGGTTTTTCAATGATATTAATTTTACAGGGCTGTGTTTTATACACACCTCTGCCCTTCACTAAAATCTCAACGCCGGACCTGAGTTTATTAAGGGTTTCATCATTCACTTTTTTTTCTACCTGAACAATATAACCACGGGAATGTTTTTTATCAGGGTGAAGTAAACGCTGGGTTAACGTTTTATCTGTTGTTAATATGAGCAAACCCTCACTTTCATCATCCAGCCGGCCAACTGCGTTCGTGCCATCCGGAAAATCAAACGCAAGGGCGCCAAGTTTCCGCTGTTCATATGGACTAACAAACTGCGAGATCATTTTATAAGGCTTGTATACTATGAAGTAGCGCTCCAGGATTAAATTATTTATGCAAAAGTAATATAAACCATTGTTTAGTTTTCATAAACATTGATAAAATACCTGACTTTAAAAGTGGTAATTTTACCGCGTGATAAAATCTCCACGTCACTATTGCTGCATGGCAATCACCATCCTTTTGTTTGGTTGCACACCTTCCTCCATAGAAGTAGAAAAACCTTTATTAAATTCAACTGAAATCTCATGGAGTAAAAACATAGCTTCCGTTATTTTTAAAAACTGCACTCCCTGCCACAGACCCGGAGAAAGCGGATCCTTTGATTTACTCACTTATGACGATGCGCGAAAAAAATCAAAGCTCATTAAATTTGTAACTCAAAGCGGATATATGCCTCCCTGGCCCGCCGATCCTGCTTACAGTCATTTTATCGGGGAAAAAATTTTAACTAATGAAGAAAAAGAACTAATTAAAAAGTGGGTAGATGAGGGTTACCAACGTGGTGATAGTTTAAATGAACCAAAGAAGCCTTCTTTTTTTAAAGGATCTTACTTTGGTAAACCTGATCTAGTAATAAAACCGCAACAGAAAGTTGCAATAAAAGGGAATGGCGATGACATCTTTCTGATCATGAAATACCCTTACCAATTAGAAAAAGACACACTTGTTGATTTTGTTGAGTTTGTACCCGATAACCGAAAATTAATTCATCATGTAAACGGACATTTAATAAGTTATGATCCTTCCAGAAGTTTTAATTATTTAAGCGGTACCTCCATACATTTTGACACGAAAGCGAAATTAATGGATGTTTACACCAGCATGCATATTCCCTATACCGATAATTTAGAACCGCATTTTCCCACCTTAACGCCAAACACAGTTTATTATTTGCCTGGATATGTCCCTCCCTCTTATCCCGCTGACGTTGGGGGATACCGTATAAAAAAGAATGGAGCTTTTCTTTTAAATAACATTCATTATGGGCCAAGTAATAAAGACACAACCGATAACAGTTATCTGAATGTTTTTTTCAGAAAAGATCCTATTAAACGACCGGTAACGGAATCACAACTGGGAACCTTTGGAATTTCAGCCATTGAGCCGGAGTTTATAATTCCTCCAAATGAAATAAAAACATTTCATACATCTTACACAGTGCCAACAACAATTTCTTTATTGTCAGTTAATCCACACATGCATTTAACAGGGAAATTTTTTTTAGCCTTTGCTTTAAAGCCTAATGGTGATACAATTCATCTCATTAAAATTAATAAATGGGATTTCAGGTGGCAATATTATTACACTTACAAACATCCTGTAATTATTGAACAAGGCTGTGTTATTCATGTTTACGGCACTTTTGATAATACCCTAGCTAACGTGAATAATCCTTTTCATCCTCCAAAAACAATTACGCAGGGTGATGGGGTGGAAAGTATGAAAACCAGTGAAGAAATGTTTCAGTTCATTTACACATGGTTACCTTATAAAACAGGCGATGAGCAAATTGATTTAGAAAGAAAATAATTTTATTCCTTATAGATAATTTTTCTTATGATTGATGAATTGCTACTGCAGAAAATTTTAAGAAAATAAATGCCTTCTTTTAAATTCAATTGCTTTAACGAAATATTTTTTTCTTCGCGCGCATTCATTTCACTAATCACCAATCTGCCTGTATAATCATAAACGGCGAGGGATCTGATGTCGGCTCCTGTAATTTTAATTTCACCATTTGTTGGATTTGGATAAACAACAATGTCATTTTCCAAGCTGTTCGTGCTTATTCCCGTTGTAATAACAGGTGCGGTGCAGGTTTTTATTGCTTTAAAACCGGAAGTGGTAGTAGAGCCATCACTTTTAAACCTCAATGTTAATTTTTGCCCAGAAGAAGTTATAGTTCCGGGCGAATTAGTTCCGGTATAGGCTCCAATCAGCGGAGATAAGGTACTGGTACCATTATAAATCCAAAGACTATCAAAATTAAGCTCAGTGCTGAAACTTTTAAATTTCAACTGCACAACGCTTCCGGTTGGCGCGGATAAAGTATAAGCGTATTTTTCATTATCATAATAATTACGTGACGGGCCTCCCATGTCAAATAAACTATCTGTACAAATAACAGGTGCGCAGCCACTGAATTTATTTTGAATCAGATTCCAAAAACCTGTCATGCCATCGTCGTATCCAAGCGCCCAGATACCAATTCCTCCAAGGCCGCGTTGATTAACCATGTCATATTTCCGGCCCATACTGTAAATATCATCGAGCCAGCATTGCCTCCATGCTCCGCTCACCTGGTATGTATAGTAAGGGTTGTAGCAATTCGCTTCCCAGTTCTTATTGGCTGCTGAATACGTGGCAGGGTTATTATTTACGTATAACAATGTTCTGGAAGAATTAAAGCCACCCGAAACCGTGTTAGATGGAGCTAAATTACTTACGGTTTCCCATTCGCGGCCATAGTAGGGTAACCCCAAAAATAATTTGGAAGGTGTAGCACCTTGCTTTATGTAATAGGTAATACTTTTTGTTAACGTATAATTGTATCCCGTTTGAAAATTATACAATGGCGCTTCGGGCCCGGCTTGCGCACTGCCACTGTAATAATAATCATAACCCATAATGGTAAAAAAATCAACCTGGCTATTTAACGCTGGCATATCAAAAGTGCCGCTCCAGTCTACCGCATAAAGACAAATAGAAAGCTGGTAATTTGGATTGGCAGCATTAAGTGCCGCGTTTAAATTGGTTATAAAAGTTGTAAAAGGTGCTTTATCGGAAGAACCCATGCCTTCAAAATCAATATTAACTCCATTACCCTGGCGCGCATTTAATAACGAAATAATATTATTGATAAACGTGTTTTGAGCGCTGGCCGAAGCCCAAAAGGTAGAGTGGCCGCTGAACAACGTAGCGCAGATGTGTACTTTAGTTCCGTTTGCTTTTGCAACAGTTACCACGCTTGCCGTATTCCATGCAAAAGAAGTATTGGTGTTATTTCCCGTTGAAGAAGAAACGCTGTAATCAAAATAACATAAATCACTTAATAAATTCCATTGATAATTGGCATAAGTACTCCCGTTCCAATATGGATGCCAACCAAACACGCGTTTATTTAAAACACAGGTAGAAGCATTTGTTGACAAAAGTTTTTGTGTTTCCAACGTAGTGTTATTTTCAACCTTTCGTAAACTATCAAACTGCTGTTCGGTTTTTAAATTTAACCCGGCGTAGTATTCGCTTTGCTCCTGCATAACAGACCTGTGCTGTTGAGCCCCCAGCTTATACACAAATATCATGGCAAGGGTTAAAGTAAATTGTTTCACGCAATTAGTTATTTAAAAGTATATTTATTAAAATTACTGAAAATAAGCCAAAGTTCCTTTTCTTTTTCTGCTCACTGAATTATCAGAAACAATTAAAATAATTAAATGGTTTTAGAGTTTATTGTCATTTAAAAATCATTTTCATTAATTGATCACATTATATCCCGTTGGTTTAAACCATAAAATAACAAAACCAAATGCCGTATCGCGAATTTAAAAAGTTCAGCAAAATTGCGTGAGATTAAAAAGGAGCAACTTGTAAGAATTGCAAAGTTTATCGGTTTGAATTTGAGGAACTGATGTAACGGGTGGAAAGGTATGTCAGTTATACGAATGCATTTAAAAGAATCTGTTTGACCTTATTCACTCTAATTCTCATATTTGAAAAAATATTATTATTTTAATACTCGCTCTTCATGACTCAACTAAAAACCCTCGTCCTATTTGTAATTATGATGGGCCTGGGCGTTAAACTATCTTCTCAAAACAAAACGATCGATTCACTTAAATCGGCTTTAGCAATTGCTAAGCACGATACTTCACGTTGTATTATTTTAAATCATTTAATAGAATATGAAAATGAGGATAAGGTTTGGGCGGTTTATAATCAGCAATTATTAGAATTATCAGAAAAAGCAGCAGAGCAATCAAAGAGTCCCACGCTTAAAATTTTCTATCTGAGATACCTCTCAAGTGCTTATAACAATAAGGGCGTGCTGGCAAGAAATCTGGGAGACGGCTCAAAAGCTTTGGAATTTTTTAATAAAAGCTTAAAGATTCAGAAAAAGATAGATGACAAAAAAGGAGCGGCTAATTCTATGAATAACATCGGGTCTATTTATTACAATTTAGGCGATATTCCAAAAGGACTGGACTACTATCATAAGAGTTTAAAGATGAGAGAAGATATTCAGGATAAAGAAGGAATAGCTATTACCTTAAATAATATAGGGTTAATTTATAAACAGCTTGGAGATATTCAGAAAGCACTTGAATACTACAACAGAAGTTTAAGAATTCAGGAAAGTATTGGCGACAAATATGGTTTATCGAACTCCTTAAATAATATTGGATTTATTTATCAGGGAAAAGGTGAAGTTTTTAAAGCGCTGAATTATTATAAAAAAAGTTTAAAAATTCAGGAAGAAATAAATGACAAGCAAGGCATAGCAGCCTCTTTAAACAATATTGGCCTTATCTATTGCACCGCGTCCGACACTTCATGTCATCTGTCAGAAAAAGAGTGCCGGAAAGCAAATGAGAAAAAAGCCCTCGAACTTTATCATAAGAGTTTAAAAATTCAGGAGGAAATTCAGGACAGAAAAGGAATGTCCAATACCTTAAACCATATTGCAACTTTGCTGTTGAAACAGGGACGCGATAGTGAAGCCGCCGGTTTTGGAAAGCGAAGCCTTGCAATAGCTAAAGAAATTGGCTTTCCGCTTAGCATCCAAAATGCAACCGGTATATTAAAAGAGATTTATAAAAAGCAAAATAATTTTAAAGGTGCTCTGGCAATGCATGAACTAGAAACTCAGATGAATGATTCTATTCACAACGAGAAAGCCAGAAAAGCAAGTATTAAAAAGCAATTACAATATCAATTTGAAAAGAAGGCGGTGGCCGACAGTATAAAAAACTTTGAGGAGCAAAAAATAAAAAACGCGCAATTAACAATACAAAAGGCTCAGCTTAAACAGGAAAAAACACAACGCTTTGCCTTGTATGGCGGATTAGCATTAATGTTGATTTTTGCGGGCTTTATGTTTAACCGTTTTAAAGTTACCCAACGTCAAAAACAAATCATTACACTTCAAAAAATAAAAGTTGATGAAGCTTATGGAGAACTGAGTAAGCAAAACCAACAAATTTCGTTACAAAAAGAGGAGATTGAAAAACAAAAACATAAAGTAGAAGAACATCAAAAAGAGATCATTGATTCCATCACTTACGCCAAACGTTTGCAGGAAGCCATTTTACCTCCCAAAGAATTCGTGACACAGTATCTCCCGCAAAATTTTATTTTATACAAACCAAAAGATCTTGTGGCAGGAGACTTTTACTGGGCAGAAAGTGTTGGTAACAAATTTTTAATTGCAGCGGCAGACAGCACCGGGCATGGCGTTCCGGGGGCAATGGTTTCGGTAGTTTGCAGTAATGCGTTAAACCGCTCGTTAAAAGAATTTGGCTTAACCGATCCCGGACAACTGCTGGAAAAAACAAGAGATCTGGTTTTAGAAACATTTTCAAAAAGTTCTAGCGAGGTAAAAGACGGAATGGACATTTCTTTACTGAGCATTGAAAAAAATGAAGGAGTAATTAAACTAAAATGGGCAGGCGCCAATAATCCCTTATGGTATTTATTACCAAACACCACAGAACTTTCCGAAATAAAAGCCAATAAACAACCGATAGGTAAAACAGATTATCCTACCCCATTTACCACTCATGAAATTGAATACACGAGAGGTACAACTTTTTATTTATTTACCGATGGATTTGCTGACCAGTTTGGCGGAGAGAAAGGAAAAAAATTTAAATACAAACAACTCTCTGAGCTATTGATCCAAATTTCACATTTAAATATTTCGGAACAGCGCGATGTTTTATCAGATAAATTTGAATCATGGAAAGGCCATTTGGAACAGGTGGATGATGTGTGTATTATTGGTGTGAGGTTGTAGAGTTTTATGTCATCATTCTGATTATTTCTCGCAGAGTCACTAAGATCCTTTAGATTTAATTAATTATATACCAAAGAAGAAGATGCCTCCTGCGTCGGAATGATAAAAACACTGGCTGTCATGCCGAGAGAACGAGGCATCTGTGTTTCTTATTGATTCGTTGCAGACCCTCCTGCGTTGGGATGACAATACGCTGTCATGACGAGAATACGAGGCATCTGTTTCTTTGTTCTTGAGTTCATTATAAATCCCCCCTTCGTCGGGATGACATATCGCTAAATTTCGGGAAGCGTTAGGGATAGCAGCGGAAAGCCCACAGGACGAGGAACGAGGCCGAGGACTTGCAGCGAATAGCCCGACCCTTCCGATTCCGTTAAATCACTAACGGAAGGGAACGCCCAATTTGCACTAAACTTAACCACCTTACTCTCACAAGGATTTCGTATATTTGTTTCCCTTTAAAAAACCCTGATACACCCAAATGAAGAACATTCGCAATTTTTGTATTATAGCACACATCGATCACGGAAAAAGTACGCTGGCCGATCGTTTATTGGAATTTACCGGAGCGGTAAGTAAGCGCGATATGCAGGCTCAGGTATTGGATGACATGGATCTTGAAAAAGAACGCGGCATTACCATTAAAAGTCATGCCATTCAGATGGATTATGAATACAAAGGTGAAAAATTTGTTTTGAATTTAATTGATACACCGGGCCACGTTGATTTTAGTTACGAAGTATCACGATCCATTGCGGCTTGTGAAGGGGCTTTACTCATTGTGGACGCGGCGCAGGGCATACAGGCGCAAACCATTTCCAACTTATACTTAGCGCTTGAGCACGATCTTACCATTATTCCTATTTTAAATAAAATGGACCTGCCAAGCGCGGAGCCTGAAATGGTAACGGATCAAATAGTTGAATTAATTGGTTGCGAGCGCAGCGAAGTAATTCCTGCCAGCGGAAAAACCGGAATGGGTATAGCAGAAATTTTAGCTGCAATTATTGAACGTGTTCACTGTCCGGTTGGAGACCCTGAAGCGCCGTTACAAGCCTTAATTTTTGATTCCATTTTTAATTCTTTCAGAGGCATTATTGCTTATTTTAAAATTGTAAATGGCACGGTTAAAAAAGGAGAAAAAGTAAAATTTGTAAATACCGGTTCTATCTATAATGCTGATGAAATTGGCGTTTTAAAACTTAAGCCTGAACCACGCAACCAGCTTAGTACGGGCGATGTAGGTTACATCATTTCAGGGATTAAAAGCGCTAAAGAGGTTAAAGTGGGAGATACGATTACTCATTTTGACCGTCCGTGCAGTGCCGGTATTCACGGGTTTGAAGAAGTTAAGCCGATGGTGTTCGCCGGAATTTATCCGGTAGATACTGAAGATTTTGAAGAGCTGCGTTACAGCATGGAAAAACTCCAGCTCAATGATGCTTCCTTAACCTGGGAGCCTGAATCTTCTTTGGCATTGGGTTTTGGATTTCGTTGCGGTTTTTTAGGAATGCTGCATATGGAAATTGTACAGGAGCGTTTAGAGCGTGAATTTAACATGACTGTGATTACAACTGTTCCTAACGTTTCGTACATAGCGTATCAAACCAACGGAGAAGTTGTTACGGTAAATAATCCTAGCGATCTGCCTGATCCGGGTCGTATTGACCGGATAGAAGAGCCTTATATTAAAGCCAATATTATTACTAAATCTGATTTTATTGGTTCGGTAATGAGTTTGTGTATTGAAAAGCGAGGACAGATTGTTACTCAAAATTATTTAACGGCAGACAGGGTAGTACTGGTATTTGAAATGCCCCTTGGAGAAGTTGTATTTGATTTCTTTGATCGGTTAAAATCCATTTCAAAAGGATATGCTTCTTTCGATTACCATCCGATTGGCATGCGCGATTCTGACCTTGTAAAACTCGACATTCTTTTAAAGAGCGAACCGGTGGATGCTTTATCGTGTTTGATACACAGGAGCAATGCGTATTTATTCGGTAAAAAAATCTGCGAAAAATTAAAAGAATTAATTCCAAAGCAACAGTTCGAAATTCCGATTCAGGCGGCTATCGGAGCTAAAATTATTTCGCGTGAAACAATTAGCGCAATGCGTAAAGATGTTACCGCCTAGTGTTATGGAGGAGTTATCTCACGTAAACGTAAATTACTTGAAAATCAAAAGGAAGGTAAAAAGCGCATGAAGTCT
>JAOQAF010000105.1 GCA_025963735.1 Bacteroidota bacterium | reverse complement strand
TCGCCGCTAACACCAAGCGCTTTTTCACCTTTAAACCAGCCTTCGCTTTTTGCCCATAACAAAGTACCGGCGCCATCGTATTTAGCAACAAACACATCATTATCGCCCACACAATTTAAAGTGATAGAAGACCCCTGAAAGGCAATAGGATTATTTACACCTTCAATTTCTCCGGCAATAATTACGTTAGTGCCATCAGAATAATTTGCATGTGCATAATCTCCTAAAGTACCACCACCCGTTCTTATCCAGCTTAACGCACCACTTGGGGTATATTTTGCCACGTAAATATCATGATTACCCGCGCATGTTAAACTTGTACCGCTAAACATTGCACCATTTAATTCATATTTACCGGCAACAAAAAGATTGCCCGCATTATCATTTGCCACACCATACCCATAGTCATAAGCCCACAGGCCCTCACCTTTAGCCCATTGAAATATTTGTGCTTGAGAGGAAGCCACAAACAGACTCAGAATTGTAAACAAGTAAACTTTTTTCATAGATTCAATTTTAGAAATTTATTATTGATTTATTTTATGGAGTAAAAATACATACCAGCTTTTCCAAACTCTCCGGGTATTCGTTTATCACTTATTATTAATAGGTCAAAGGCTTAATTAATGATGTGGGAAAATTTTCTCCCCAATTCTTATAGATTCATAAAATACCCTTCTCGGCTATTCAAAAGGCCTAATCACCGAATATTAAGGAAAGGCGGTGGGATTATAAATAACTTTGGTATACAAATAACGGACTATGGAAAACAATATAATTAATAAACAAGAACTGAGTGCCCCAGGAAACACCAATCTTTCCGATGCCGCCAAAGCTCAAATAGAATCTGAAAAAAAAATAAGCCATAATATCATGAGCATTCGTCTTACTGAAGACGGTCTTGTGATAAAAGACGGCCCTGAATCTCACTCCGACAGCAATGCACCAACTCAGGATCAGCTGCCGGGGGTTTACTGCGAAGGCGTAATGTATTATGACCTTAACGATATTCACTATATCAATAACACCGGAATGGCAATTCTTATAGATCTTTTAAAATCGTTACTTGAGATGGATGTTGCGGTGCAATTTGTTAATGTAGACGATAAAATTAAAAAGCGCATTAAAGAAATGGGCCTTGAAAATATTATTAACTGCGGAGAAAATTCATAAAAATTGAAAAAAGAGTTCTACTTCAATAAATTCGAAGACCGAAAGCCTTATCCGGCAATACCAAGTAATAAGTACCGCGAATTGTTATTCCAGTTCATGGGAATATTAACGATTGCCCTGGGCATCGCGTATATTTCGTGGCGCTGGAAACATTCCTTAAACCCGGATGCGATGGTATTTTCAATTATGCTGGTTACAGCCGAAACGTTAAGTTTCTTCAGCACCATTATGATTATCATTAATTTCTGGGCTAACAAAGACCCTGAAATAACGGCGCCTGTGCATTATCTTTCTGAAATTGAAGACCTTCAGGGCCGCCATGATCGCCCGATCAGGATAGATGTATTTATTGCTTCCTATAATGAAGATGTGGAATTAGTGCGTTACAGTATTATTGACGCGAAAAATTTAAAATACCCCTACCCCGATGTGGAAATAAAAATTTATGTTCTGGATGACGGAAGAAGAGATGGCCGCGATCCTAAAAAAGAGAACATGAAAATTGTGGCCGAACAAGAAGGTGTATTCTATTTGATTCGCGAACACAATGAAGGTTATAAAGCCGGAAATTTGAAAAATGCCCTGGAACATACCAATGGCGACATCTTTGCTATACTTGATGCCGATACACGCCCCTTCCCCGACTTTTTAAATCATACAACAGGATATTTTAAAAACCGTAAAATGGCCTGGGTACAAACGCCACAATGGTTTTACGATACCACCGCGCCGCAAAGTTTAAGCTCGGTAATAAACTCAAAACTAGGATTATCGAAACCAAAAAGCTTTGTCGCGAAAAAAACGGCCGGTTTAATGAATGTGTTATTCGGTAAAATTGAAATAAATGAAGATATTTTCGGTAACGACCCGCGTTTATTTTACGATGTTATTTTAAGAAAACGTAATTTTTTTAACGCCGCCTTTTGTTGCGGAGCAGGCTCTGTTCACAGGCGCGAAGCCATCATGAGCTTGGCCGTAAAAGATTTTGCAGATAAGATCAGAAATTTAAGAACTGATATGTTAAGCAAAAAAAGAAATATTGAAGAAATTGCACATGAAACTACCGCACTCATGAAAAAGGAGGATATTATTCCTTTTAAGTTTCACGCCTCTGAAGATATTTATACATCCATTATGTTGCACGCCGATAAGGAAAACCGGTGGGAAAGTGTTCAGCATGCAGGGGTGGAATGTAAAATGCTCTCTACCCAGGATCTTGACAGCTGGATAAAACAGCACCAACGTTATGCTGAAGGATCGCTGGATATTGCATTTAAAGATAATCCAATGTTTATTAAAGGATTATCGCTGGGTCAACGCATCTGTTATTTCAGCACCATCTGGTCGTACTTTGCGCCACTATGGATCCTGATTTTTTTACTGAGCCCTGTTATCTTTTTCTTTACTCTTGAATTACCGGTAAAAGCTTATAGTTTTGAATTCTTTAAATATTTTTTACCATTTCAAATAATTAATACCATAACCATGTTGCTGGGATGCTGGGGTATATCCACTAAAAGAGGAGATCAGTATTATATTTCAAGCTTCTGGTTCATGATACTATCACTGGTGTCAGTTATCCGGGGGAAAAAAGTAGTATTTAATGTAACTCCTAAAGGAAAAAGTTTTGCGAAAAACACACCCCACATTTTACCTCATATTATCATTATAGCCTTAACCGTTATTGGCATTGCCTTTAACGCGGTATTGGTGGCCATACATAAACACCCTACTCCATCAGGCTTCGCGGCAAATTCATTCTGGTGCATTTTTAACATTATATCGTTAAGCATTATGATCCGTGCCGCTTATTGGAAGCCCGCCGAAGAAGAAGTGGAAGAAGAAGTGGCTCTTGCACCACATTCGGCCCCGGTTACAGAACACGTAGCAGAAACTTTAGCAAAATAAAAACAGTAAAACACAAAAATATTAATGCAATGAAAAACTACCGCTTTATTTTAAAACCTCTCTTTTTTATTTTCAATCTTTTATTTGCCACCTGGCTTGTTTTAAAAATTGAAAAGATTGAGCCCTCTGATTTTGGGGAATATAAATCTATCTTTTACAAAGGCGCCATGCCTAAAATGGTGACTCAAAAAGACAAACAATATCTTAAAAATTTATGCTCGGAGTATAAAAACGGAAAGATAGACAGTCTTAAACTTGAAAAACAACTGGAAGATTTT
>JAOQAF010000068.1 GCA_025963735.1 Bacteroidota bacterium | reverse complement strand
TTTTAAGCGAAGTTGGAAGTAAAGAGGAAGGGGTTATTATCCATCCGGCCCGCTGGATTAAAATGATGCAGAGCGAATTGAGCGCCGGTGCCTTCAAAGTAATTGCGGAAGCGCGCGAAAGCGGAACCGTTGGAATTTTTCATAAGAACGGTAGCGCGCACACCATGCTTATCAGCCGTATTGTAAACAAAGTAAAAATTGAAAATATTATCTGGGAAACTCCTCAGAAAAGTCAGCAGGTTTATTTTTTAAAATTGTTTGGCGCTAACGTTAACGTTGGAAACATTAGTGTGGATGATGTTATACCTCTTGAAACACTTCGGTTGGGTTTAAGGGGCGACACGTTTTTTACTTTTTTACCGGAAGGAATGAAACAGGAAATAATTTAATATCTTAACCCCTATGATTAAAGAAATAACGGTTCAGGAATTAAAAGACCTGAAAGATTCAAATGCAGATTATCAACTTATTGATGTACGCGAAGAGTATGAATTTGATGAAGCTAACCTTCATGGCGAACTCATTCCGATGGGCGAAGTGATGGATAACGTTGATAAAATATCTAAAGAAAAAAAAGTGATCGTACATTGCCGAAGTGGTAAGCGCAGTGCAAGCGTTATTCAGGCGTTGGAAGCGCAGCACGGGTTCAAGAATCTTTATAATTTAAAAGGCGGCATTCTTGCTTACATAGATGAAATAGGATTATAATTATGGAATTATTTAAACACATCCTCCACCTCGATTTTGAATGGTTGTTTCAGAACTACGGAACCTACGTTTACATTATATTGTTCCTTGTTATTTTTGTTGAAACCGGTTTAGTGGCAATGCCATTTTTACCCGGCGACTCTTTGTTGTTTACAGCCGGTTTATTTGCCCGCTCAGGTTATTTAAACATGAGCTACCTTCTTCTATTTTTATTCATTGCCGCAGTGCTTGGCGACAATGTAAATTACTGGGTTGGCCGAACGGTAGGTTTGCGCATATTTAAATATAATATTAAAGGCAAGCCTCTTGTAAAAAAAGAATACCTTGTTAAGACGCATATTTTTTACGAAAAATACGGCACTAAAGCCATTATAATGGCGCGTTTTGTCCCCTTTGTACGCACCTTTGCGCCTTTTGCGGCAGGCATCGCCGAAATGAATTATAAAAAGTTTGTGACCTATGATTTGCTTGGCGGCGCTTTGTGGATCGGAAGTTTAACAACTGCAGGTTATCTTTTGGGAAATGTTCAGATCATCAGAAAACACATTGATGTAGTATGCCTCTTGATTATTTTTATTTCGGTTTTACCTGTTATTATAGCATATTTCAAAGGAAAGAAAAAAACAGTTTAGTGAGATCTTTTCTAATAATACTGATAACCTTTTCGTCATGTTTTATTATTGGGCAGTCGTCCAATGATTTTGAAAGTGTTATGAAAAAAGATTTTACCGATTCTTCCATCATTAAAAAGCATAAGGTAAATTACGTTTTTAAAAATAAAAATGCTTTTATAAAATACAATCCGGTTTCGTTGGTCTTTGGTGGCGCCCTGCTTTTTTATCAGGGTGTAATTTCACGGCAAATTATGCAGGGTTGTGCTTTTAACCCAAGCTGCTCCAACTTCAGTAAACAAAGCATCAAAACCTTTGGGTTAGGGAAGGGACTGGCCTTATCAGCCGACCGCCTTACACGCTGCACTAAATTATCTTCCGCCGATTTTCATCCTGTTATGTTTAGTGATAACGGTAAAGTAAATGATCTCCCGGAATATTACCGTTTGCATGAACACAAATGAAAAACCGGGTAACTACTTTTGTCTTTTTATTTTTAACCCTCGCAGTTTTTTCTCAAAACGAAAACATTACTTTCTTCAATGATTTTAATTTTATCATTCATCTTTCTAAAAATAAATTATTTAAAGAAGCTGAATTTGAGCGCGGAAAATTATTTAAACAAAAAGACATTGCCACTTTATATAAAGATTCCATTAATTTTTTTCTCGGACAGGCTTATTATAACGATAACAAACCGGAGTCCGCACGAAAGCATTTTATGGAAGTTTCAGAACAACCTTTTTTTTATTATAAGGCCCGTTACCTTGCCGGTATGATAGATGCGGAGATGGAGCGGGTAGATTCAAGTATAACTAATTTTGTGGGTATTGGTTTAAGTACGAGCGAAGATCTTAATGAGCTCCGTTCGTTTGAATTGGCAGGGATGGCTTTATTAAAAAAACGATACGGCGTTTTCGATTCTATTATGCAGGTTTCACAATTTAAAAATCCCTTAATTCGTTCTGAGGGTGAGAACCTTAAAAACTATTGTGTTATTGATAAAAAAATAAAACGTAAATCGGCATTTGTCGCAGGCGCCTTGTCAACAATAATACCCGGCTTAGGTAAAGTGTATGTAGGCAATAATGCACAGGGGCTCGCTGCTTTTTTAACCTGCGGACTTATGGGTGCCATTGCCGCAGAGAATTATATTCATCTTGGGATTGAACATCCTCAAACGCTCTTTTTTGCGGGGATGTTTACCTTGTTTTATGTTGGAAATATCTGGGGAAGCGCTGTGTCGGTACAACTAGTTAAAATTGAAAAACAATTTGAAAATAAACACAATATATTGGTTGGCCTTAAGCTGCCTGTTAGTAAATTCTTCAACTAAAGCCCAGAGCCGGTCTGCTTTTGAAGCGGATAGTGTTTTTGCGTTGGGACAATATGAAGAAGCGGCAACAGCATATGAACGGGTGTTTTTTTTCACTAAAAATATTGATAAAAAAATTCAGGCACTACTTAACAGAGCAAACTGTTTTAAAAAACTGGGACTTAATTACGAAGCATACCGGAGCCTTGTAAGAATTGAAAATTTTGAATTAAACGATTCAATTAGATGTGTTTCGTATTACGAATTGGCTCTCAACCTTTACCTGTCCTCTTATTTTAATGATGCAGAAAAATACTGCGCTAAAGCGGCGTCTATTCCAATAAATTCTAAAGAGTACAAAAACGCTGTCTTATTACATGCATTGGTATTAAACGAATTAAACAATTATTCGCAGGCCAGATTAAAGCTTCAGGATTATTGTGTTGGCGCAAATGTTCAGGTCAATGCACGCGACTCTTTATCCAATTTCGTTAACCGTTACTACTCAAAAGATAATATTCCTAAATTAAAATCTTTAAAAAAGGCAAGACGATTATCGAAATGTTTACCGGGAGCTGGTTTATTTTATGCGGGTAAACCGGGTAAAGCATTTGCAAATATTGGTTTTCAGCTGTTAGCGGTTGGTTATACCGCCGCCAATATTTATGTAACCAATTATATAACTGCCGCGTCTGCAGGCTTGTTTATGATGCGGTCTTTTTATACGGGTGGAGTTAATCAGCTTAACGAAGTTATTCCGAAAAGGAATTATGAAAAAACCCGGAAATTTAATGATAACTTTAAATCTGCTTTTATTAAAAAACTAAATGATTACAATGCGCTTTAAACTCTTAATAACACTTATTTTTATTTCGTTAATTAAACTATCGTTTTCTCAGGATTCAACTGCAAAAGCTATTTTAAGCGGTCATGCGGGTGCCGTTAACAGCATTGATGTTTCGCCTGACGGCCTCACTCTTATTTCAGGCGGGAAAGACGAAACCATACGGATATGGGACCTTGCTAACTTTTCCTTAAAAAAAACCATTAATATGGAAGGTTCTTCTGTAAAGCGGATTAATTTCAATCATGATGGTTCAAAATTTCTTGCGGCTCTGTATACACGGTTTGCCGAAATAGATTTTAAAACATTTAAACCTAAGTTCTCAAGAAAAAATACTCATACGGCTTTCGTAGAAACCTGCCTCTATTCAAGCGATGATAAATATATTTTAACGTCGAGCTGGAGAGATAAAACGCTGGTTGTATGGAAGGCAGGGAGTTTAAAAGAACAGGTTGAAACAAAAGAAGTGACCTGGGTGGACAATGCTATTTTCAACAAAAACACAACCCTTATTTTTTCCGGAGGACATGATAACCTTGTAAAAATGTGGGACTTTACTACCGGGGAAATGGTAAGATCCTACGCCGGTCACAACGATTGGGTGTATGATGTATGTTTATCTATGGACGAAAAGTTTTTATTTTCGGCAAGCTTTGATAATACAATAAAAATGTGGGAAGTAAATACAGGTAAAAATATTGCTACATTAAAAGGTCATACCGAAGGAGTTGTTTGCCTTGATTTATCAAAAGACGGTAAATATCTTGCCTCCGGCGCGGTTGATAAGAACATTATTATATGGGATCTTGCAACAAAGAAAGAAGTAAAACGTATTAAAGCACACGATGCGGCTGTTATTGACGTTAAATTCAGTACTGATGGCAAAACCCTTTATTCCTGCTCACAGGATAAAACAATTAAAGTATGGGAACTGAAAGAAATTAATTAGTTGGGGTTTTTAACCTCTCTATTTTTTTTGCAAAAGCCTTAAATACTTTTCGCGGGTTATCGTTATTATTCCGTTCAACATATTCCTGATCAAAATAGTAGTACTTTCTGTTATTGGGGTAAAGTAACTTTTTTCCATAAAAAAATAAGTTCCTAATACAGGATATTTATAAAAAGTAAGATTTTATGTGGGTAAATGAATGCCCCTTGTTATTTTTGAACCACATAACAAAGCTTGTTTGCCGGGAGTATCGCATACCGAACAAAAGGACAAGAAAAAAGAGGATAAAACTCTCATAAAACAAAAAAAGCTGTTCCTTGTTAGAAACAGCTTTTCTTTAATTATAATCAAGTACTAGTTATTTGAAGCTTTTAACTTACCAGTTTTAACCGGAGTTCCTTCAACAACCCAACCCATACGGAAAATTTCATTTCTTGAATAAACAACGCCATCAATTAAAGCATCATAACCAGGACCTGCATTTTCGATAGCCTTATCAACAGCAGCTTTTAACTGTGGTTGAGAACACATTTTCATTTCTTTACCAGTACTACGAGGACCTTTAGCATCATCTGGTAAACGTAAAGATACGTTCTTTGATGAAATCACTGTAAAGTCGATTAGACGTTGGTTACAGCTTGATAAAGCTAAAACTGCGATAGCAGCAACGGGGATAATTAATTTTCTCATTTTTTGTTTAATGTTTTTTGTTTAATGAGTCAAAGAAAATTATTTAAGTTAAGATATCCAAATTTTTTTTTCATTAGAGTAAAATTACTGATTACATTGAATTCTTCTGACACTTAAGAATCTCTATTCCATCCGCATCATTTGTTGAATTCAGTAACTTCCAGGTAATGTTTTTTGTTGTTTCATTTACGGTAAGTGACACAACAAATGATTCTGTATCTGTATTTACCGTTTGTTCATAGTTAACTTTCATAATGATTATTATTGTTCCGGGATTAAAAACATCCCGGCGTGTAATGCCCCAATCAACAGAACTGGAGCAGTTCCTGAGACTTCTAAGCGCGCACCTGGCTATTTTTACACCACACTTCTCAACTATTTTTTCTATCGTTGCCTTATCTTCAGAACTTAACTCTGATGTAGTAACAGGACTTAATTGTTTGGGCTTATTAAATACTGTTGTTTTTTTCTCCGCGGGTTTGAATGCCTCGGTAACGCCGTTCTTAAACCTTATTTTTTGAATTTCAGCCACCTGCAAGGTATGGATGGTTACTGATTCAGGTTTCTTGTAAGTGATAATTTCTTCGGTTATTTCACTTATGCGTGCCGGAAGTTGCCCTCCGGCTCGTAAGTAAATTGTATCGCACTGTGCAGTGCATTTAAGACTCAGAAAAAAGAGCGAGCTTGTAAATATGAAGGTGAAAGCCTTTATTTGATTTTAAAACCTTTAGGGCAACCGGAAAATGCAAGACCATTGTCATTTTGATATACCCATCGTTTAGATCCGTCGGCGCCTACAACAACTTTTCCTTTAATCCATTTTCCGCCACCATCAGTCCATTTTGGTTTCCAGCTGGTTTTAATGGCAATATTAATTTCTTTGGTAATTGCATCTTTAAAGGTTTGATCCCAGTACACTTCTGTTGTTGAATTGTCAATTTTTCCGTTCGCGCAGCTGCGTAACAACTGCTCACCCACATCACGCGCAATGCCTTCAACAGTTTTTTTCATGTTAGGGTCGTCAAGAATTTCATTTTTCTTCGGCTTTTCTTCTCCTTCTTCCTGCTTATCATCATCATCATCGTTCTCTTTCTTCTCAACCTTTTTTTCAGGTTCCGCAAATTTTTCTACTTCGCCGTTAGCATAGTTAATAGAAGTAATATTGGCCTTGGCAATAGAGTAGGTGGGACCATCAGGATTATCCGTTTTTTTATACTTAATGCTTTCTTCGCCTACTTCGGTTATTTTTACTTTTACAATGGCGCCGTCTTTTTTAACGATCATATCCTGGGCAGAAATTAAAGTAGTTAAGAAGGTAAAAATAATTAGGATGGAATATTTTTTCATAAAGGGGTTTTTGGTTTTACAAATTAAAAAAAATTACGGTTAACAAACAAGCTAAAAAAAAACGATTGTTGAAAATTGTTATTTTTTAAATGTGTGAATGCCTTTGTGTGTGAATTTTTGATGCGAGGTAGTGGGCCATTTATAATTAGCAATGTAGCTGTTTAAAGTGCCCATAAAAGGAATCTTAAGTTTACCGTCTTCAAATTCATAATAAAAAGCGTCGATATAACCGGTATTGCTTATGAAAATAACGTAATTCATAGTTTTATGATTGCTTATAAAGTTAAGTGATCCGTCATTGGAACGTAAAGCGTTTTCAAGACCATCAAAAAAATCACTCAGTTCTTTTTTGAAAATGAGTGAGTCTTTTCCTTTATAGGCTGTTTCTGCGTTAGCAGTATTTAAACCGGCACCTATTGCATTGGCGTAGCTTTTATTTTTTTCGGAAATAATTTCTCCCGATTTTGAAATACGTTTTATTTCCTGGGTAAAACCCTGCACGCTAAAGGTGAGAAAAATAAGAACTGCAAAATTTTTCATAAAATTAATTTAATCTGAATTAGCAAGTACAACAAGTCCTATTGCCACGGCAATAATAATCAGCACACCAACAATCCAAAGCGCGTTGGCATAGGATGTGATTACTCCCAGTAATGAAAGAAAAAATATAAGGTAAAAAAGAAACGCAATAACTGAAATTATCCCGGAAATTATCCCGATAATACTTAAAATACCCATCCCCGAGCCAAAGGCATCAAAAGGTTTATAATGTTGATTTTTAGTACCCTGTTTGCCGTGCAGATACGGGTTAAGCGCTTTTACCGGTTTAGAATTAATTATTACTGATGCCACTGTTTTTTTTGATGCCGACGCTGTAATTATTTTTGCAGGTACTGTGGTTCTTTTATGTTGTTTTATTGTTGCAAGCGTTCTGAGAGGCATCGTTTCTTCAGCCTTACTTTCCTTTTTAAGTGTCATTTCCTCTGTTATTTCCTCTTTAGCACCTGAGTGCTTGCCTTCAGGTACATGAGCTGTTACGGTTTGTGTAGCAGGTTTATTTTTTTTGGACACCATTCCAAAATAATATCCTTTCGTGTATTTTCTTTTTTGTAAATTAAATTTACTTGAACATGAAAAAAGAAACAGCGTTAGGGTAGTAAATATTAAAACTCTCATTTTATTTGTTTGGATAAAAATACAAAAAATACTCTTGGTCTGTGATTGAGCATGGTTAGCGCTTTTCCTAAAAAAATGAAAATTTATCTCCTTTTGATCTGTTCGATCTCAACTTTTAATCCCCTGAGCATATTCATGATGCTGTCGAGGTTTAGTTCGGTATGATCGTATTGATTCATGTTAAGGCAGCAAGTGTATTCCCAGAGTTCAAGAACTTCTTCCAGCTTCACTTTATAGGGTTGATATATTTTGTTATCTGAATGTAATTCGAGCGAGGCTTCTTTTTTATTGTAATTCATTACTCGTTTATAAGACAATCCATCATCCTTGGTAACTACAATATAGGTGTTACCGATTTTTACATCTTCGAGTTTTTCAAGGTACTTGGCAATCACAAACGAACCTTCTTTAATCGGAGGCATGCTATCGCCCTTAATAGGAAAGGCGCGGTGTTTACCTGTTGGTAAAAACGGAAGGCGCATCTGCGGCAATTTTTCGATGTATTCCGGATCGGCATATCCTTTTAAATAACCGGCCGAAGCTTTTAATGGAATAAGCTCCACCATGTCATTTCCATCAGCGTCTAAAAGAATGGGAAACAAAATACGGTTTTTACCCACCTTCATAAGGCCATCGAGGTTTGTCTTTTTTAAATCGCCACGCACTAAGGCATCAATGGCAATGTGAAAATATTCAGAAAGCCTTATTAAAAGATCAATGGGGGGTTCGTTCCGGGCTTCCTCATATCCGCCAATACGCGAACGTGTTACATTTAACTCATCTGCAAGTTGCTCTTGCGATAGGCCTTTTAATTGACGAAGGAAGCGGATGTTAGATGATATTTTGCTCATTGCTATAAATTATAGTTTAAAATTACTACAAATTATGGGTATTCGCAAACGCTTTTAAAAAAATATTTTGAACCTTTTACTGTTAAGTGTCATGTGAGTAATGTATGAGTATCACTAACAGTTTCTTATAAATTTTAGTTTATTTCACGCTTCTCCTTGTGTCTTTTTAGTATTTTTACCCATATTTATGGCCAAGAAGCCCCCAGCTAAATTCATTAAATGGTTATGGATCTTATTTTTAAGTCCTGTGATCCTTATTTTTCTGCTCATTCTGTTTATCAGCATGGGTACTTTTGGCTCCCTGCCTAAAGTGGATGAACTTCTTAATCCCAAAAACAACCTGGCAACTGTTGTGTACAGTGGCGATATGAAGATCCTTGGCAAGTATTACAGCGAAAACCGCGTGAATGTTAGTTTCAGTCAGCTCGATAAAGATCTGGTGAATGCTTTGATAGCAACGGAGGACGCGCGATTCTATGAACACAGCGGGGTGGATATAAAAGCGCTGGGAAGATCTCTTTCGGGTGCGCTTACCGGTGGAAGTAAGGGCGGTGGAAGCACCATTACCCAGCAACTGGCTAAAATGATGTTTCCGCGCGACGAAAAATTGAGCAAGCCGGGTTTGATTGTTCGTAAAATGAAAGAGTGGATCATAGCCACCCGCCTTGAGAAGCTTTATACCAAAGACGAGATCATGAGCCTGTATCTCAATAAATTTGATTTTTTGAATTTAGCGGTAGGAGTTAAATCGGCTTCACAAATTTATTTTAACCGGGGGCAGGATAGTTTAAAAATTGAACAGGCAGCCATGTTAATAGGCATGGCTAAAAACCCCGCACTATTTAATCCCATCAGGCATCATGATACCACTATGCACCGGCGGAATGTAGTGATGTTCCAAATGGTAAAGTACGGCTACCTTACCAAACAAAAATACGATAGTTTAAAAGCGCTGCCATTGGCCTTAAGTTTTCATCCCGAAAATCATAACGACGGACTTGCTCCTTATTTCAGGGAATACTTACGTGATAATGTTTTAAAAGCCTGGTGCGAAAAACATATTAATCCTGATACCGAAAAACCCTACAATATTTATAAAGATGGTTTAAAAATTTTTACCACCATTGATTCGCGGATGCAGAAACACGCCGAGGAATCAGTAAATGAGCACATGCAGGAACTGCAGCGCATGTTTAATAAGGATCTGAAGCAAAAAAAGAACGCGCCTTTTGCATGGAACGTAAACAAGGAAGAGATTGAAAACATAATGAACTCTTCCATAAAGCGCAGCGACCGATACCGTTCAGGGAAAAAACAAGGACTTAGTCATGATAAAATTGTAGCTACTTTTTACAAACCGGTGCAAATGACCGTTTACAGCTTGCGCGGCGATGTTGATACACTGATGACTCCCTTCGACAGCATTAAATATTACAAAGGATTTTTGCAAACAGGCTTCATGGCCATGGAACCACAAACCGGATATGTAAAGGCATGGGTAGGTGGTATCAATCATAAGCATTTTAAATATGATCACGTTAAAGTTAGCAAGCGGCAGGTGGGTTCTACCTTTAAACCTTTTGTGTACGCGCTTGCTATACAGGAAGGATACTCGCCTTGTCACCAGGTGCCCAATGTAAAGACCTGCATTGCCTTGCCTGATGGAACAGACTGGTGTCCCGAAAACTCTGATGGACCAAACGATAAAAACAACGGGAAAATGATAACGCTTAAAAAAGCGCTTGCCAATTCTATTAATTATATAACTGCGTGGGTGATGAAACAATACGGTCCGCATGCCGTTGTTAACCTGGTAAAACGGTTGGGCATTACTTCCGAAATACCTGAAGTTCCTTCAATATGTTTAGGAACAGCGGATATCAACGTGTTTGAAATGGTAGCTGCCAACTCAACGTTTGCAAATAAAGGAACTTACATTCAACCAACATTTATAACCCGCATTGAAGATAAAAACGGTAAGGTGCTTGAAGAGTTTATTCCTGCAACAGATGAGGTATTCAGTGAAGAAAAAGCCTATGTAATGATTCAGCTAATGCGTGGCGTAGTGGATGGAGGAACAGGTTCACGATTACGTTCGCGACATAAATTAATGAATCAGATTGCAGGTAAAACCGGAACCACTCAAAAAAACGCCGATGGATGGTTTATGGGCTTAACCCCCGAACTTGTAGCGGGCGCCTGGGTTGGAGGCGAAGACCGTAGTGTGCATTTTAACTCCATGGTAGAGGGTCAGGGGGCTACAATGGCTCTGCCAATATGGGGTAAATTTTTCAGTAAGGTATATGCCGATAAACTTTTAAAGGTAAGTAAAGGTGATTTTCCACGACCAAAAAACCTTGACCCTAATTTAGAGCTTGATTGCAGCAAATACGACTCAAAGGATAATGATGGAAGTATTGAGTTTAACGAGTTTGAATAAATTTAATTCACACTTAGGCAATAAGAATTAATCGCAATGCTGAAATTTTTAAAGGAAAACAAACTTATTGTGGTAGCGTACTTAGTGTTGCTGGGTTGCATAGTGTCCGGTTATTCCTTGTTTGAAGATTCAAAATTTTATCTGGTTTTTTATTCAGATTCACTTGGTCCTTACTATGTTTATAAAGATATTTTTGTAAATCATGGTGATATTAAAGGATGGAGTTTTGCCGCGGCACCTGCGCTATTTCCTGATTTTACACTTTACTTTTTAATTATTTTTATTTTCAAGTCTACTGTTTTTACAACAAGTTTTATTTACAGTTTAGTTCAGGTAATGGTTATATGCCTGCTAATGTCTTATATTTTTATTAAGGTAGTTCAACCACCTTTAAAAAAGTATGTATGGCTTATTCCGGTGTTTTTTTCCATGTTTTATTTAGAGAGCTTTTACTTCAGTCACGATTTTCTGTTCGCTTTTTTTCTCACGCAGCCTTCTTATCATTCCGGGGCCTTTGTAAATACTTTGATACTATTAGCTGTATATCTTGGTCCGCTTAAGAATATATTCAAATATATATGGATGTTTATTCTTTCCTTCATTTTTGGTTTTAGCGACATTTTATTTTTCGTCATGTTTTGTTTCCCTTTTATAATAACCATGCTGTTAACTGCAAAGCGGGAAAGATTAAAGTCTCATTTAATGTTTATTTCAAGTGTTATTACAGGCAGTGTTGGGGCCATCCTCCTTTTTAAAGTTGTTAAAGAAAGCAAGGTGTTTAATTTTGCAGATCCTCATAAAATATACGCTTTTGAAAACATTAAGCCCTCGTTTGACATGTTTATCGATCAAATGGCAATATATATTACAACTCCCGGATTCAGAAGCTTTACAATTATTTTTACTGTTTTATCAATGATTGTACTTTTGATTATATGTATTCGAAAGGCGGGTAAAATGCCTTACCCGCTGCTTTTTATGCTGGTATATTTTGTTGTATTCTGTCTTAGCGTTTTTCCGGCACCAATTCTTAATGGCAATTATACAGGATGGGATACCCTGCGATATAACGTGCATCCCTTTTATTTGTCAGGAATTATTTTTACCATAGCTTTTGCTTTTGTACTCGAAAAATATAAAGTTTTCACGTTCACTCGTTTTATTGCGCCGGTTTTATTGATACTTTTTGGTTTTCTTTTTGCTGTTAAATTCAGTTCAGCGGGCTTAACCAATTTTTTCAGTTATTATCCCGCCGATGTAAAATTGATTGATAGTGTGTGTGTAAAACATAATCTTAAGCGTGGAATTGCCGAATACTGGACCGCCAAGCGTGCAAGTTTATTATCGCATAATCATATTCAGGTTCTTTCAGCATTTCCCGGGGGTAATATTTGTGAAAGCGGTGCCAATATAAATTGGTTTCACGAAGGAGATTTTGATTTTGTGATCAGTGATTCTTTTTTACCCGAAGCCATGAAAAAAAAATTCGTCATAAAAGATACTATCAAAACCGAACAATATGAGTTTCTTATTGTAGAAAAATTTTATTACCCTAAAGGAGAATACTTCCCTAAATTAACGCAAAAATAAATTACACAATATGATTAGCAGAGTTGTAAAAAATGTTGAAGAAGCAACAAAAGATATTAAAGACGGAATGATTTTAATGGTAGGCGGATTTGGCTTATGCGGCATTCCGGAAAACTGCATTGCCCAGCTGGTAAAAATGGGAGTGAAAAATCTTACCTGTATAAGTAACAATGCGGGCGTCGATGATTTCGGTCTTGGTTTACTCCTTCAAACAAAACAGATAAAAAAAATGATATCGAGCTATGTGGGAGAAAACGCCGAATTTGAACGTCAGATGTTAAGCGGTGAACTGGAAGTTGAGCTTGTGCCGCAGGGTACGCTGGCAACCCGATGCATGGCCGCCGGATATGGCATGCCGGCTATTTATACTCCAGCAGGAGTGGGTACCGAAGTTGCTATAGGCAAAGAAGTGCGTAAATTTAAATTTAACGGCGAAGAAAAAGATTATTTGATGGAAGCTGCTTTTGAATCGGACTTTGCGATAGTAAAAGCCTGGAAGGGCGATACTGCCGGAAACCTTATTTATAAAAGTACCGCCCGCAATTTTAATCCCATGATGGCAATGGCCGGAAAAATTACCATTGCTGAGGTAGAACAGCTGGTTCCTGCCGGTGAATTGGATCCTGACCACATTCACACGCCGGGAATATATGTCCACCGCATTTTTCAGGGCGAAAAGTATGAAAAACGCATTGAACAAATTACAGTAAGAAAAAAATAACTTTTACAAGATCACGTGTTATTTAACTCACTACACTTCCTTATTTTTCTACCAATTGTAGTTGGTTTATATTATCTCCTTCCCTTCAGGTTCAGATGGATACTTATTTTTATAGCCAGCTGCTATTTTTATATGGTATTTGTACCCAAATATATTCTCATTCTTTTTCTTATTATTTTAATTGATTATGTTTCGGCCCTAACCATTGAAAAATTAAACGGTAAGCTTCGGTTGTTTTATCTTATAGGCAGCCTTACGGCTAACATTGCCCTGCTTGCTTTTTTTAAATACTTTAATTTTTTTAATGATAACCTCGTTACTGTTTTTAATTTGTTTGGCAGAGAATTTGATCCGGTTAACCTTAACATCATCCTTCCCATTGGCTTATCGTTCCACACCTTTCAATCCATGAGCTACACTATTGAAGTGTACAGGGGCAGGCAAAAAGCCGAACGGCATCTTGGTTATTTTGCCAATTATGTTTTATTCTTCCCTCAAATGGTAGCCGGTCCCATTGAACGGTACGATACTTTAGGCAACGAATTAAAACAGGATCATAAACCTAAATATGAAAATTTTTCAAATGGTTTCAGAATGATTTTATTTGGCCTGTTTGTAAAAATGGTTGTAGCTGATAACATTGCTCCGTATGTTAACCTTGTATACACCGATCCGTTAAAATATAATTCGGGTGAAGTGATTCTAGCGGTTGTTTTATTTTCTTTTCAAATTTATGCCGATTTTTTCGGGTACTCTACCATTGCTCTTGGCAGTGCACGCTTATTGGGAATTAAGATCATGGATAATTTTAATACTCCCTATTTATCTAAAAGCATAACTGAATTCTGGACACGCTGGCATATTTCATTAAGCAGCTGGTTCAGAGATTACCTCTACATTCCCCTGGGTGGTAACAGAGTTAAATTGCCGCGCTGGTGCATTAATATTCTTATTGTTTTTATGATAAGCGGGTTATGGCATGGGGCAAGCTGGACCTTTGTGGTGTGGGGGGCTTTACACGGATTAATGATTTTGCTCGAACGTTTTACCTCTAAAGTATTTGGAATAAATATTACAAAAGAATGGAACATTTTAAATATCATGTTAACTCTTAAAACATTTATTGTTACTTCCTTTATCTGGATATTTTTCAGGGCCGAAACGTTTGACAAAGCGAAAAATATAATCAAAGCGATGGTTAGAAATTGGCATGTTCCGGCCATGCCAGAACAAATTAACTATGCGGTAATATTTAGTTGCGTGATAATAATAATTGATATACTGGTTTATAACTCCAGGTTTGATAAACGCCTGGGTGCCGTTAAAGCCCCGGCACGGTGGGCCATGTATGCTTTATTTATATTTTGCCTGATGGCTATGGCCGGTACTCAGAAATTTACTTTTATTTATTTTCAGTTTTAATGATTAAAAAAATAATAATAAGAATTTTTGGCATCGTGGTTGTAATCGCGATACTTAACCTCATTTATAATTTTACATTGTATAAAAAAGATTTAAATGAAAAATGCGAAGAGGTTCAGGAAATAAAAAAAGAACAGAACAATACCGATATTTTTTATTTTGCGGAGTCTTCTAATTTTTCTACGCAACCATCAGACTCAATACAAAACAGTATTTCAGAGATTACTAACTTGTTTTTTCCTTCTTTAAAAATTACCGCTATCAATAAAGCGGCAACTCACGCCGGAATTTATAAGCACTGGATTACCCAGGTTAATGTAAAGGAACATAAACCTAAAGCAATAGTTGTTACGCTTAACCTGCGCTCATTTGATGCCACCTGGATCAATTCAAAACTGGAAACACCTTTGCAGGAATCGGTTGTTTTATTAAAGCCATACCCCAACATTATAAACAGGTTTTTACTTTCGTTAAATGCCTTCGATAATAAAACCGAACAGCAGCGCGATCAGGATATGATAAAGGAATGGGAAACAACCCGCCTGAAATTTCCTTTTAAATCAGCGCATAAAACTGTTCGCGAATGGGATTATGAAATGGCTCAGGGTACATATATCAAGCCCGATGGCAGCTGGGATACAGAGAAAATAACACTCGCCTGCCATTACGTTAAAACATACGCGTTTAATATTGAAGATGAAAATCCGCGTATTAAAGATTTCGATTTTATAGCTGGCTGGTGCCACAAAAATAATGTAAATTTATACCTTAACCTTTTGGCTGAAAACATGGAGTATGCCGACAGTCTGGTTGGTAAAGAATTAGTATTTTTAATGAAACAAAACAGAGATTATCTGGTAAAAAGATATAATAGAAATAACTGCAGAGTGGTGGATAACCTGGAATTAGTTAAAGGAAAAGAATTTACAGATCAGAGCTGGACAACAGAACACTACAGTTATAAAGGCAGGATGATAATTGCCCGGAACCTGGCTAAAGCATTAAGTACACAATTTAATAATAAATATAAAACCGCTTTTTAATCATGCTTGATAAAAATGGTATTGCAAAACGTATTGCAAAGGAAGTACAAAACGGAATGTTCGTTAACCTGGGGATTGGAATACCAACTCTTGTTGCAAATTATATTCCTGAAGGGTTTGATGTTGTTTTACAATCAGAAAATGGAATTTTAGGCATGGGACCTTTTCCTTTTGAAGGAGAAGAGGATGCAGATCTCATCAATGCCGGAAAACAAACCATAACATTGTTAAAAGGCTCCAGTATTTTTGACAGCGCCATGAGTTTTGGTATGATCCGGTCTCAAAAAGTTAACCTTACTATTTTAGGTGCAATGGAAGTAAGTGAAGATGGCGACATTGCCAACTGGAAGATTCCGGGAAAAATGGTGAAGGGCATGGGAGGCGCCATGGATCTTGTGGCAAGCGCAAAGAACATTATTGTTGCCATGCAACAGGTTAATAAAGCGGGCCAATCAAAACTGCTTGCAAAATGCGAACTACCCTTAACAGGTGTAAGGTGCGTTAAAAAAATAGTTACCGAGCTGGGAGTTTATGATGTGCTGCCTCAGGGCGGGTTTCGTTTACTGGAGCGTGCTCCGGGCATTTCGGTTGATGAAATTAAAAATGCCACTGCCGGAAAATTAATAATAGAAGGTGAAGTTAAAGAAATGGTTATTTAGTTTCTTTCAGCATTAAATGAATAAAGTAAAATATTTAAGCAGGCTTATTCCTGATTTCTCAGGCTTATCAAAACCTTCGGTCATGCTTATTATATTCTGTTTTTGTTTTTCTTTCTTCACAATGGACCTTTGGAGAAAATGGCATTTTACCCAAAATAATTTTCAATGGGATGTTGCTAACTATTACAGTTATCTTCCCGCCAAGTTTTGTAATAATGATTCTTTTAAGTTTTCAAATGGGGTTTCCGATTTTTTGCAGGTATTGCCAAATGGCGAAATAGTTACGAGAGCAACTTACGGCATGGCCATAATGTATTCCCCCTTTTTTGCTTTAGGGTACAAAATAGCGCTTAATCAAAAAAGTCCGCTCGATGGATTCAGTGAGCCTTTTTCAACCTGCCTTCATTGGGGAAGCATTTTTTATTCTCTTCTTGGATTAATATTGCTGCGTAATTTTTTAATTAAATTTTACTCCGAAAGAACTACGGCATTTACTCTGGCAATTGTTTTTTTCGGAACCATGCTTTTTTATTATACCTATGGTGATAGTGAAATGACGCATGGATATTTATTTTTTCTCATAAGTGCTTTTTTACTCGCCTGTTATAAATGGCACAATAACGTTACTATTGGCCGCTCTGTGGTTGTAGGTGTTCTTATTAGTTTAATTTCTTTGATCAGACCTACAGAAATTTTAGTGGGATTAATTTTTGTTTTATGGGGGGTAACTGATTTAAATTCTTTAAAAGTTCAGGTTTCTAAATTTCTGACTAACTGGTCGCATCTGGTTATCATGCTTGTTATTTTTATTTTAATCTGGATTCCTCAATTTATTTTCTGGAAAAATCATACCGGGTCGTATTTTTATTCTTCGTATGCAACCAACGGCGAAAAATTTTATTGGAACGATCCGCAAGTATTAAACGTTCTTTTTAGTTACCGGAAAGGCTGGATTACGTATACGCCATTGATTATTTTGTCCTTTATAGGTTTGTTTTTTTTAAAAGGAGAAGCGTCAAAGCTAAAGATTGGTATAACATTCGTGCTCTTGCTTAATCTTTATATTTTAAGTTGTTGGTGGGACTGGTTTTTTGGCGGATGTTTTGGCGCAAGAGGTTTTTGCCAGCACATTGCCTTTCTTGCAATGCCAATTGCAGCTGTTAGCACTTATTTTCTTGACAGCGACAGAGTAGCCACATGGTTTCACCCACTTAAATTTATATTTTTAATTTTTGTTTTTTCGGGCATTTGTTTAAACATTGGTCAAAGTTACCAGTACTCACGTGGCTATATCCATTTTAATTCTATGACAAAAGAATCTTACTGGCTTGTATTTGGAAAATATTCATTGAGTGGCGCACCTGAAGGAAATTACTGGAAATCGTTAAAGGAACCTGATTATACAAAATTGAAAAATGGAGCAGACAGGAACCAGTAAAAATGTGCTGATAATCATTCCTTGCTACAATGAGGAAGGGAATATTGCAAAAGTGCTTGCTTCGCTGAGGTCTGTTTCTATTCCCGGGGTTAATATAAGAGCACTTCCTGTTAATGATTCATCTAAGGATAATACGCTCTTGGAAATAAAAAAGTTAACCAGCGTTTATATTAACCTTCCCATTAATTTAGGGATAGGCGGGGCCGTACAGGCAGGTTACAAATACGCGCTAAAAAATAATTTTGACATTGCAGTTCAGTTTGACGGTGATGGACAACATCCTGCCGATTATATCGCCAGATTAATTGAACCCATTTTAAATAATGAATCAAATGTAGTTATAGGCTCTAGATTTCTTGACAAGCAGGGTTTTCAATCTTCAGCTTTAAGAAGGTTTGGCATCAATTATTTTAAATACCTTATAAAATTTATGCTTGGCGTTACTGTAACCGATAGTACATCCGGCTTCAGGGCACTTGATAAAAAAACTATAAGGTTGGTGTGCGATTATTATCCGGATACTTATCCCGAACCCGAAGCAATTGTTATTTATACATTGAACGCTTTAAAAATAAAAGAGATCCCTGTAGTTATGAAGGATCGGGAAAGTGGTCAATCATCTATTGGATCCTTTTCCAGCATATATTATATGATTAAAGTAACGTTGGGAATATTATTTATTTATATAAGATTAAAAGGAAATGGAAAACGTAGTGCCTTATAAAATACAACTCTTAAGCATTGTAGGATCATTGCTTTTTATGTTATTTATTTTTCGATTGATTGTTAAAGGCAAATTAAGAGAGGAATATTCCATTGTATGGATTGTATGTACTTTATTTTTAATGGTATTTGCTTTCTGGAGAAACGGATTAGATATAGTAGCGAAACTATTAGGCGTGTATTATGCACCGGCACTGGTTTTTTTGGGTGCTATTTTCGCTATTATTATTTTTCTTGTTCATTTGTCGGTTATAAATTCAAAGCTGCAAAAACAAATGAAAGATCTTGCACAGGAGCATGCCTTGCTAAAAGCTGAATTACAGAAGAAAGATGCCTGATACTAACAATATATTTTTATTCAGTATAGATCTGGAAGATGTTCGCGAAGGAGTTGTGAACGGAAGCCTTTATAAAGACAGGGTAGTGAATAATACATTAAAGTATCTCGACTGGCTGGAAAAAAATAATAGCACTTGCACATTTTTTACTGTAGGTAAAGTGGCCGAAAAATATCCCGATTTAATAAAACAAATTGTCAGGGCAGGGCATGAAATCGCCTGCCACTCTTATAGTCATACGCCTTTAAACCTTCAAACACCTGAATCTTTTAAGTTTGACCTGGAAAAAAACATTAATGCTTTACTTAAGAGCGGGGTTGAGTCAGTGAAAGGTTTCAGGGCTCCGGTTTTTTCGCTTACCAAAGATACTTCATGGGCCCATGAAATATTAGCGGGTTGTGGTATTACATACTCCAGTTCTGTTTTGCCGGCCGACAATCCCCTATATGGCTGGAAAGAATTTGGTGCCGCACCAAAGCAGATAAATAAAAAATTAATAGAATTGCCGGTAACATTAAACCGGTTCGGACCGTTAAATATTCCGTTTGCGGGTGGTGTTTATTTCAGATCATTTCCTTTTTGGTTTATACGAAAGTCTTTCAAAAAATATTTTAAAAATAATGAACCCGTGCTTAGCTATTTTCATCCTTACGATTTAGATTCAGAGCAGGAAAAATTTATGCACGCCGGCATTAACAATAGCACACTCTATAACTTTCTGATGTATTATAACCGGAAACATATGCTTTCAAGGCTCGATAAAGTTGTTGCACTTGATGTTAAAATTATGAGATACGACGATTATATTAAAAATCATTTAAAAAATGGAGTATAATATTGTTGCAACGAAAAGGGAAAATCTTGGATTGTACTCCGATCTATTGTCTAACGTTTTTACCGAAACTTCAAAATACTCTTTAGAATTTTTAAAATGGCAGTACTTTGAAAATCCCGCCGGCGATGTTATTGGGTTTGATGCGTTCCTCGGAGATGAACTCGCTGCCCATTATGTTACAATTCCTGTACTTTACAAATGGGGAAACAGGATCATTAAAGGTGTGTTGTCTTTAAATACCGCAACCGGTAAGGCGCATCAGGGCAAAGGATTGTTTCTTAAACTGGCTAAGGCAACTTATGAGGAAGCTTCGCGACAAGGGTTTGAATTTGTGATTGGAGTTGCAAATCAAAACAGCACTCACGGATTTATAAATAAGCTTGGTTTTAAACTCATAAATAAACTGGAAGTTAAAGTATATATGGGTTCAGTTAATGAAAAAAAGATTTCTGAAAATATTTTTCATGCCTGTCACGACCATCCGTTTATGAAATGGCGTTTAAAAAATCCTAAGGGCACTTATTTTTATTCTCAACAATCAATCTATTCTTCTACTCACCTTCCGTTTTTTAAAAGTTTAATGACCGCCGGGGCTTCGCCAGAGAATAATACCTTACCTAAAGCCGGCTTTAATCCTTTTAAAATTTCAATTGGTTTAAATATGAATTTGCCTTCATTCGCTATTAATTTGCCCGACAGATTAAAGCCTTCTCCTTTAAATCTTATTTTTAAAAATTTGTCAGGCAACACCATGGAAGTTAGTTCATCTAATTGCTATTTTGAACTAATAGATTTTGATGCTTATTAGCAATGATTTTTAGCAGCAGTATTTTTCTGGTGTATTTTTTACCTCTTGTTTTGGTGGTATATTTTATTTTGCCCAATGCATTCAAGAATGTCTTTCTTCTCATGGCAAGTGTATTCTTTTACAGTTGGGGTGCGCCGCGTTTTATTTTTGTAATTCTTATAACAACTACCCTCGATTTTTATTTAGTTAAATTAATGGCTGCAGCCCAAACTGTGTCAACACGAAAATTATTATTGATAGTATCTTTGAGCCTTAATTTGGGTTTACTTTTTTATTTTAAGTATTGCAATTTTTTTGTGGCAAACATCAATCAGGTGTTGAGTGCAACCGGTGCCGGACAATTAGCTTGGTTAAACGTTATTTTACCAATTGGTATTTCATTTTATACTTTTGAAAGTGTAACCTATGTTGTTGATGTTTACCGAAAGGAACATAAACCCCTCTCCAATTTTTTACAATACCAGCTCTACATTTTATTGTTTCCAAAATTAATCGCGGGACCTATTATCCGTTTCAGTGAGATCTCAGATCAGATAACCGGAAGATTCTCATCTTACAATCCGGATTTGATATTGAGCGGCTTTTATCGGTTTGGCTTGGGTTTGGCAAAAAAAGTATTTATTGCCAATACCATGGCACTGATGGCAGACAAAGTTTTTAGTTCTTCCATTAGTGAATTAAGTGTTGCAGATTGTTGGATCGGCGCACTTGCTTATACCTTTCAGATTTATTTTGATTTTTCAGGATATTCTGATATGGCTATCGGACTTGGTAAAATGTTTGGTTTTCGTTTCCCCGAAAATTTTAATAATCCATATACTTCTAAAAGTGTAACAGAGTTTTGGCGAAGGTGGCATATTACTTTAGGTAACTGGATGAAAAATTATTTATATATTCCATTAGGAGGTAATAAAGTAAATTCGGTTCACCGGTTATATTTTAATTTGTGGTTGGTTTTTATTCTAAGTGGGTTTTGGCATGGCGCGGCCTGGACTTTCGTTTTCTGGGGCGTTTATTATGGTTTTTGGCTGGTGATTGAACGTGTGTTTTTAGGAGCATATTTAAAAAAACTAGGTAATTTTGCTGTACTGTTAACGTTTTTAATTGTTGTTGTTGGTTGGGTGTTTTTTAGGTCCGACTCACTTTCCTTCGCTTTTATATTCGTGAAAAAAATGTTTTCTTTTTCATGCGGTGGCGGAATATTATCTGCACTTGATTTCAAAATAAGATTCTTTTTCGCTCTTTCTGTTTTGTTTTCATTCTTTGTAATTCTTCCTTATGGACAGCAGATTCAGAATTACTTTTATAACCGCGAAAATAAAACAAGTGTTGCACATTATTTAGTAGCGACCTGTGTTCTGGTTTTATTTGTGCTCTCGGTGAGTTCAGTTACTTCAAATGACTTTAACCCTTTTATTTATTTCAGATTTTAATGAAAAGAATAAATAAAATAACAGTACTGGCAATAATTTTGTTTGTAATGCTGGCTCCTCTGATCCAAAAACAGTTTAAGGTGGTGCGCGAACCATTACTGTTTGGATCTTTCTCTAAAAGCGATGATACTACCTTAACACTTGCCTCATGGCTGGATAAATCGTATCAAATCCACAAAGAGAAATATCTTAATGAAAATTTCGGATTAAGAAACTATTTTGTAAAACTTAATAATCAGGTGTCCTACAGTTTGTTTCAAGAGATGCACGTAAATGATGTTTTTCGCGGTAAAAAAAATTATTTGTATAGTTATAAATTTTATAACAGTTATTCCGGACAGCATTATAACGATAGCCATGCTGATTCAGTTATACAAAGCCTTAGGGTGTTGAATAAAAAGTTGAAAGATCAAAAAATAAAATTATTGGTGTGTTTTGCACCATGTAAGGAAAGTTTTTATCCCGAGTTTTTGCCGGATACTTTTCTTTCAAAAGTTAAAGCGCGCACATATTATTCTGTTTACAAAGAAAAATTAGTAAAGAATAATATCCCATTACTGGACTATCAGAATTATTTTCAAAAATTAAAAGCCAACTCCTCATATCCGCTTTTTATACAAGGTGCTGTTCACTGGACAACCTATGGGGCTTACATTGCATTGGATACTTTATTAAAACGTATTGCTTTTGAAACTTCGAAGAATGTAAATTTAATTAAAATAAAATCGGTTGAATTAAGTGATACCGCACGGGGCTCTGATGATGATATAAGCAAGGCGTTTAATTTATTCCAGAATTTAAACAGTGGAAAGTTAGCCTATCCTACAATAGAATATGTGCGTAATAATGATAGTTGTTATAAACCAAAAGTGCTGTTGATAGGAGATAGCTTTTATTATGGTTTAAATAATACCTGGATCCCTTCGCGGGTTTTTTCAAAGGAAAGTTATTTTTTATATTATTTCAGGCAGGCATTTGCCCACGATGGAAGGCCTGATCAGGATGTTGTAAATTTGGATATGAAAAAAGAATTAAGCAATACCAATATCGTGATTTTGTTTTTTAGTGTTGGAACACTTGATAATTTTCCTTACGGAGCCTCAAAGATCTCTGATAATATTCCCTCAAGAAATTAAATTAATATGTCATCCTTAAAATTAAACTTAAATAATTTTAAAAATGCTGAACGTATATTTATTGTTCTTGTATTTTTGGCTTTTATATGCATAAACTTCATGGTTCCGAAGCCCTCGCCTACTTGGGAACATTGTGCGGATTGCAATGATTATAAGGTACAAGGTGTTCATCCCTTATTTTCGCAGTCTTTTTTGTATCCCGCCTTTAAACATTATTCTCCAAGGCCATTTACGGTTCCTTTATTTTACCGTCCTTTTATTGGAAATGATTATGCGATCGTAGATATGCAAAAATGGCTACTGTGTTTTTGCGGATTGTTTTTTGTACTTGCGGTTTTAAGTTTGCTCTCAAACATCTACGTAAGGTTGGGTGCAATTCTGTTTTTGTTCTTTTACTTCACCTGGTGGCCAATTGCAGGATGGGTTAACATTCATTTGTCTGAATCCATATCACTTTCATTAATGTTTGCATGGATGGCGTCCTTTATTTTTTATCTGAAAAAAGGGACCTGGAAATATTTGATTCTAAATTTATTGATTGCTTTTTTCTTTTCGTTCACAAGAGATTCCTGGCCGTACTCTTTATTAGTGGTATATGGCCTCCTTTTTATTTTTTCACTTATTAAAAAAGAAAACCGATTAGCTGGCACCATTGCGTTTGTGTTTATTGTGATACTGTTCTTTTTTCAGAATTTCACATCCGTTCAGGGTGTAAGATATCGTTTACCCGTTTTTAACTCCATCACAGGCAGAGTTTCAAAAAGCCCGGAGCATTTAGATTGGTTCAGGGCACACGGTATGCCAAAGGCGCAACAAGTACATCGTGATTTTTCTAAAATAGATATCGAAGTGTTTGAGTCTACAAAGTTTTTATTTTCGCAGTATTCAGATACTACTTACGCTTCTTTATTCAATTGGATAGAAAAGGATGGTAAAAACGTATATACCCGCTTTCTTCTTACTCATCCTGCCTATACTTTCTTACTCAATGAAACAGGTAGTAAGAGAGCAAAAATATTTCATCAGGACTTACATAATTATATTGGTAAACCTCAAGGTTTTTTTGCGAATGCTTACAATTTCTTTTCACTTTTTGGTCCCTGCCTGGCCGGGACAGTTACTGTTGCGTGTTTATTCTTATACTTTAAGAAGAATAAGTCCTTATCATTATTAACGGCGCCATTAATATTAATGTTTGCTGCATTTAATATTATAATTATTTACAATGCTGATGCCCTTGAAAGTGAAAGACATTTGTTTTTTATAACCGTACTGTTTAATTTAGGTACGGTTGTTGGGACCATTGTAATAGCAGATAGTTTACTATGGAAAGGGAAGGAAATTAATTGAATCTGGAAAATGAATGCCTAAGCAAGAACTTTTTCTAAGATGCTCTCAAACAAAAACCTGCCGTCTTCATTTCCTAATTCTTTATCCGAAGCCCTTTCAGGATGTGGCATCATGCCGAAAACGTTTTTTGCGGCATTACAAACACCGGCAATATTTTCAGTGGCGCCGTTCGGATTTGATTCAGGAGTTACTTTTCCGTTTTCATCGCAATAACGAAAAAGGATCTGACCATTATCAGTTAATTTTTTTATAGTATCGGTGTCAGCAAAATATTTGCCTTCACCATGGGCAATTGGAATTTTTAAAGCTTTATTCAAAGGAACTTTTGAAGTAATGCTTGTTGAATTATTTTCAGCTTTGATAAATACATTTTTACAGGTGAATTTCCGGCTGTTGTTATGTAACAGAGCGCCTGGCAACAAACCACTTTCGCACAAGATCTGGAACCCGTTACACACTCCAAAAACAAAACCACCATTGGAAGCATGTTCAGTTACTTTTTCCATAATGGGCGAAAATCGGGCGATGGCACCACTGCGTAAATAATCACCGTATGAAAATCCACCGGGCAAAATAATATGAGTACATCCCTCAAGGTCCGTATTCTTATGCCATAATTTCACAGTATCATGCCCCATTATGTTTTTTAAAACATAAACCATGTCTTCATCGCAATTAGAGCCGGGAAAAACAACAATGCCAAATTTCATTTGTTTATTTTTTTAATTGTCATATAGTATAGCCGTTTTCAAATTTTTGCTTGTTTAGCAAATTCGCTATCTCATATTTTTTTTAGTAAGGCAAAGTTAAAAAATTATCTCTTGGATGTAAAATAGGTTTTAAACACGTAATCACTATAATACATTATTTAACAATAAAGTGGTTGAATTACCTTCACTCCATATTCCTGCTTCAGTATAAAAGCTATCAGCTTATAATGGAGGAGACGTATAGTATTGATTTTAAAGAGCAGCTCCAAAAATATCAGCTATCCTAAAATTAAAACCAGCCTTTTTTACTTTTGCCGCCCAAGCCAAGAACACCCAGGAGGCCTCGGGCCACTTCTTTCACCACAGTACGGCCAACCTGCCTTACCATTGTGTTTTCACTCACTTTTTCAATCACCGATTTTTCTTCCTTTTGTTTCTTTTGTTTTACCGAAGGTTCTTTTTCTTCTTTTATTTCTGAAGCCCCTTTAATTTTCTCATTTAAAATTTCATAGGCGCTATCACGGTCAATTACTTCACTGTATTTAGCAACAAGTTTACTGGTCGATATATTTTTATTTAATTCTTCCGAGGTTAAAGTTCCTATCCGGCTCATTGGTGCTCTTAAATGTACAGCTGCCAGTGGCGTAGGGACACCCTTTTCATTTAAGGCCGAAACTAACGCTTCTCCGATCCCTAAACTGGTTAATAGTTCATCTGTTTTGTAGAATCCGGACGTCGGATAATTCTCAGCTGTTTTTTTTATGGCCTTCCTGTCTTTTTCCGTAAAGGCCCGTAAGGCATGCTGAACTTTTAATCCTAACTGAGAAAGTACTGAATCAGGGATGTCATTTGGGTTTTGAGTAACGAAATAAATGCCTACACCTTTGGAACGGATGAGTTTAATAATGCTCTCAATCTGATCAAGCAAGGCTCTAGAGGCTTCTTTAAATATTAAATGTGCTTCGTCAATAAAAATACAAAGCTTTGGCTTTTCAAGATCGCCGGCTTCAGGAAAGGAAGCGTAAATTTCAGCCAGCAGGCTCAGCATAAAAGTTGAAAATAATTTTGGTTTATCCTGTATATCGCTTAATCTTATAATACTGGCAATGCCGCAACCTTTTGAATCAGTTCTTACCAGGTCTGAAACTTCAAAGCTTTTTTCGCCGAAAAATAATTCAGCCCCCTGTGTTTCGAGTTCAATAATTTTTCTAAGAATGGTTGAAGTACTTGCTGTGGAAAGGTTCCCATATAACTTTTTTATTTCTTCCTTACCTTGTTCGGTTGCAAATTGAAGCAGAGATTTAAAATCTTTTAGATCAAGCAATGGCATTTTTTTATCGTCAGCGTATTTGAAAAGCATAGCTGCAACACCCCCCTGCGTATCATTGAGTTCTAATATTTTTGAAAATAAGACAGGACCAAATTCACTTACCGTAGCTCTTAATCTCACGCCAGGTTCTTTCGAGAGCGAAAGAAATTCCGTTTCAGTGGCTTTTGGTGAATATGGTATTCCAATCTGTGAATGACGTTCCTCTATTTTTGGATTACTGGCACCCTCTTTGGCCAGTCCGCTTAAGTCGCCTTTTACATCCATTAAAAGTACGGGTATTCCTGCCGCGCACATATTTTCAGCGATCACCTGCAGAGTTACTGTTTTACCTGTGCCTGTTGCCCCGGCTATTAACCCATGACGGTTAAGTGTTTTTAAAGGAATTTTAACCTGCACTTCTTTTTGCGGAACACCATCCAATAATGCCGCGCCAAGATTTATTGAGTTGCCACTACTTTTATAACCCGAAATTAATTGTTCTTTGAAAGCCGCTGTTTTATCCATACCAATATTGTTAACTGATCACAGGAGGTGGCTCCATTACGTAGCCGCATGATTTGCAGGTCCGTAAATTTTTATCTTCATAAAAACGTTTAAATTCTGTTTGAAATTGTGTTTGAATATCGGTTAAATCAAAATAAGCTTCATGTAATTTGTAGTTGCATTTTTCGCAATACCATTGCAGACCGTCTTTTTCTCCATCCCTTCTTCTTCTTTCCATCACCAAACCTATGGTATTAGGACCCCTTTTTGGATTGTGAGGTACTCTTCCGGGAAGTAAAAAAATATCACCTTCATTGATGTCTACTTCAACAGCTTTTCCATCTTCCTGAATTTGAACTTTGATGTTACCTTCCAGCTGATAGAAAAATTCTTCGCTTTCGTTAAAGTGATAGTCTTTGCGCGAATTAGGGCCTCCAACAACCATTACAATAAATTCTGCATCCTTATAAACAACCTTGTTATTTACGGGCGGTTTAAGCAAATGTCGATTTTCATCGATCCATTTCTTAAAATTAAAAGGGCGTGTTACCATGCTTTAAATTTACAGTTTATTCATGTAGATTCTACAATTTTGTACCTTGTTTTTTAATGTCACGCTGCATTTGGGTTTTCTGAGAAAAATTTTAACCACATAGATTTACAGGGAGGGTGGAAGCTTCTTGAAATGCTCGTTGATAAAAGTTTTCTGACGCTCCGCGAAAATATTAGAGCAATTAAATTTATAAGAATTCCTTTAGGAGCTTTCAAAAGATTAATATAGGTAAGAAGCTGCGCTTCAAATACAGGATGTATTTCATTGGTTGCCTTTAATTCAACTACAAAACAATTCTCAACGAACAAATCGAATCTGAAATCGGTATCAAGTTGTTTGTTTTTATAAATAACCGGAACTTTAAATTCTGTGGAAAAAGTTATTTTTCTATGTATTAACTCTTCCATCATGCATTTATGATAAATACTTTCAAGAAGGCCTTTTCCCATTATTTTGTGAACTTCAATAGCCGCACCCACTACTTCATAAGTAAGATCGTCAAGGTATTATTTTGTTTTTCAGATTAACCCTGATTTCACTAGAAACTCCGCTATCTGAACAGCATTGGTAGCCGCTCCTTTTCGCAGGTTATCGGCAACAATCCACATGTTTAATGTTTTGGGCTGCGATTCATCTCTTCTGATTCTTCCAACAAACACTTCATCTTTGTTATGGGCATTAATAGGCATTGGATAAATCTGGTTCTTAATATCGTCCTGTAAAATAATTCCCGGAGTATTTTTTATAAGTTCAAATACATCCTTTATCTCAAATTCATTTTCAAATTCAATATTCACACTTTCGCTATGGCCCCCCATAACAGGAATGCGCACCGTAGTAGCCGTTAAAGAAATGGAATCGTCTCCCATTATTTTTTTGGTTTCATTCACCATTTTCATTTCTTCCTTGGTGTAACCATTATCCAAAAAAACGTCAATCTGAGGAATAACATTCAGATCAATTTTATATTTATAGGCCATGTCAGGACTGTGTCCATCCTTGCGCTCATTCATCATTTGGTCTACCGCTTTTACGCCAGTACCCGTAACACTTTGGTAAGTTGAAACAACCACGCGTTTGATCTTGTATTTTTTATGAAGAGGATTAAGAACCACCACCATTTGTATCGTTGAGCAATTAGGGTTTGCAATAATCTTATCCGTTTTTTGGAGAACATGTGCGTTAACTTCCGGAACAATTAATTTTTTAGTAGGATCCATCCGCCATGCCGAAGAATTATCAATCACAGTGGTTCCTGCCTCCGCGAATTTATCCGCCCATTCAAGCGAAGTGCTTCCGCCTGCCGAAAATAAGGCTATGTGTGGTTTGGCCTCAATGGCCTGTTGCATAGAATGAACTTTGTATTTTTCCCCTTTAAATACAATTTCTTTACCAACCGATTTTTCAGAAGCTACGGGTATCAATTCGGTAACATTAAAATTTCTTTCGTCAAGTACTTCCAGCATTTTAGTGCCTACCAGTCCGGTGGCGCCAACTACGGCAATTTTCATGTGTTATTATTTTTGATAAAATTAAAAAAATTATTTATTCGCCGCCTGTTGGTTCCTTATCCTGATCTTCAGGTTTCACAAGGTACACACCATCATCTTTTATAAGAACCTTCCTGTGCCTGTATAAAACGCCGATACTTTTTTTAAACGTGGCCTTACTCATGGCAAATTGTTTTGCTATTTCTTCGGGAGAACTTTTATCATTCAGATTTAAATAACCATTGTTATGATGAAGATATTCAAGTATCATATCCGTAGAAGAAAGAACATTCTGAAACCCCGGCTTTTGAAGACTCAGATCTATCAGGTTATCCTGACGGATGTTTTTGATATAACCTTTCAGCTCATCTCCAATTTGTATGTCTTTATAAATATCGTTACGATACATTAACCCGCGGTGCATACGATCGATGATGCAGCTGAACCCGAGCGGAGACTCCTCGAAGACCATCAGGTCCACTTCATCACCAACTTCAACCTGCAAATGCTCATTGCTTATAAAATTGCCAATTTTAGCTGAGGCAATTATTCTATTGGTTTCTTCATCAAGATATATATACACCACGTAAGACTCACCTTCGTGCATATCATTCTTTTGCTCTCTGAATGGCATGAACAGATCTTTTTCAAGACCCCAGTCTAAAAAAGCGCCCACTTCTGAAATACTTGTTACCCTAAGGAAAGCAAAAGAGTACAGTTCGGCATATGGTATTTGAGTAGTTGCAATTAATCTGTCTTCAGAATCCTTGTAAACAAACACTTCAATTTTATCTTTTACTTTAAAATCTGATTTAATAAAAGAAGCGGGAAGCAATACTTCATTTTTGTCATCATCTCCCAAATGCAGTCCTACAGCGCTTTCGCGTAAAATGGTTAAGGTATTTGTTTTTCCTATGTGTATCATTATAAAACGTAATTAAGCACAAAGATACTTTAATTTTATGGCATGAAATATTCTTAAACCTTATCAAATGTGAAAGCAGTGATTGGGAGCAACGTGAATATTTACTGCTATCTTTGTCCCGGTATGCAAAATAAAAAACTGGCCTGGACAATTCTTTTGGTGTTATCTGTAGTTTGGGGCAGTTCATTCATTTTAATGAAACGCGGACTGGAAGCCTTTAGCAGCGATGAAGTGGCCGCCCTTCGGATAAGCATGGCTTTTATTTTTTTATCGCCCCTTTTAATAAAACATCATAAAATAGATTTAAAAAAGTACAGTTTTGGTTTGATGTTGATGGGCGTATTCGGTAATCTGATTCCTGCTTTTTTATTTACAAAAGCTGAAACCGAGATCAGCAGTAGCTTAACAGGAATGCTAAACGCTCTCACGCCTCTTTTTACAATTATTATAGGTGTATTTTGGTTAAAACTTAAGCCCAGCGGGACACAGATATCGGGAATCATTATTGGTTTTATTTCTGCCGTGGCTCTCATGTTTTTTGATTCAAATAATGAACCTTCTAAAAACGCTTTATATGGATTATTAGTGGTTGCGGCTACAATTTGTTATGCCATTAGTGTTACCGGAATTAAAAAATATCTGGGTGGGCTTAACTCAATTACGGCAACTGTTTGGGCCTTTACCTTTACCGGGCCCGTAGCGGTTGTGTATTTGTTCGGCTTTACCAACTTCACCCACCATTTGTTAAATAACCCTTTGGCCATGCAATCATTGGGTTACATTGCTATTTTAGCTATTGTGGGAACTGCACTTTCAGTAATTATTTTTAATATTCTGATAAAACAGGCCGGTGCGGTATTTGCCAGTACCTGCACGTATTTAATCCCCGTTGTTGCAATTGGCTGGGGATTAATGGACTACGAAATTGTGAACTGGATTCAGCTTTTGAGTATGATTGTTATTATTTTTAGTGTTTATCTCATAAATCGAAGATAAAATTTGTTCGTTTCCCTCAAATCCGTATATTTGCATCCCTTTTTAAAAGGAAATTATTAACAATTTAAATTTAACAGAGCATGTACGCAATCGTAGAAATAGCCGGGCAACAATTTAAAGTGGAACGTGGAAACAAAGTTTACGTTCACCGCCTTGAGGCTAACGAGGGTGCTAAAATTGAATTTGATCGTGTGTTACTTATGGGTAACGGCGATAACGTTTCAGTTGGAAGCCCTACAGTGGATGGCGCTAAAGTAGCAGCCACCGTAATCACCCATTTAAAAGGTGACAAAGTAATTGTATTCAAAAAGAACCGTCGTAAGACTACTCAAAAATGGAACAATCACCGTCAATCTTATACTCAGATCCTTATCCAGGGTGTTCTTGGTAAAGGCGAAACTTTAAAGGATGAAATTAAAGTTGAAAAATATGAGAAGAAGGTTTATGGAATGAAATCTAAAAAAACTGAAACTTCTGAGCCTGTTGCGGAAGTGAAAGCTGAGAAAAAAGCCCCTGCAAAAAAAGCTCCGGCAAAAAAAGCAGCAGCAAAAAAAACAACAACTAAGAAAAAAGAAGATTAATAACCAATTGAAAATTGAAAATTAAAAATGTAAAATTCTTAATTCTTAATTCTTAATTCTAAAATTTAATAAAATGGCACATAAAAAAGGCGAAGGTAAAGTAAAGAACGGTCGCGAATCACATGCTAAACGCTTAGGCGTTAAAATTTTCGGTGGACAAGCTTGCATAGCTGGTAACATTATTGTTCGTCAGCGAGGCACAAAGCATAACCCGGGTGTAGGTGTAGGTATTGGTAAAGATCATACTCTATATGCCTTAATCGACGGCACAGTAGTATTTAAAAAGAAAAGAGACGATCGTTCATATGTATCGATTGTGGCTGAAGAAGCTGCACAAGCTTAATTATTTACGAATTATTTTTAGAAAGCCTATCGATAATTCGATGGGCTTTTTTATTTTTGACATCAATATTTTATGTTACAACTAAATTACATCCGCGAAAATAAAGACGAAGTCTTAAAACGTCTTTCAATTAAAAATTTTAAAGATGCCGAAAGCATTCTTAACGCAGTGTTAGAAAAAGATACAGCGCGAAGAAATATGCAGAAGGATTCTGATAATCTGAAAGCGGAGGCCAACCAGATTGCCAAGCAGGTTGGCGAATTAATGAAGGCCGGTAAGAAAGAAGAAGCGGAACACGCAAAAGCAAAAACCGGAGAGTTAAAACTGAAAGAAAAAAAATTTGACGAGCAATTAAAGAATCTGGAAGACGAGATCCATTCTTTATTAGTGCAGGTTCCCAATGCCCCAAGTTTAAAAGTTCCTGGCGGTAAAACCCCTGAAGACAATGAAGTTGTTTTTGAACATGGTGTTAAACCCACGCTTTATGCTAACGCCAAACCTCATTGGGATCTAACAACCAAATATGACCTGATAGATTTTGAATTGGGAGTGAAGATAGCCGGAGCTGGCTTTCCGGTGTATAAAGGAAAAGGCGCACGTTTGCAAAGAGCTCTGATTAATTATTTTTTGGATAAAGCAACAGCGCAGGGATATCTGGAAATTCAGCCACCAATTGTAGTGAACGAAGACAGTGGTTATGGTACCGGACAATTGCCCGATAAAGAAGGCCAGATGTATCATGTGGGTATTGATAATTTATATCTTATACCTACGGCCGAAGTGCCTGTGACAAATATTTACCGTGATGTAATTGTAAAAGAAAATGATTTACCAATAAAGAATTGCGCTTACACGCCTTGTTTCCGTAGAGAAGCAGGGAGTTATGGTAAGGATGTTCGCGGTTTAAATCGTTTGCATCAGTTTGATAAAGTTGAAATCGTGCAGATAGCCCATCCTGAAAAAAGTTATGAAATTCTGGAAGAGATGCGTGAATATGTTGCAGGACTTTTAAAAGAATTAGAATTACCCTATCGTGTTTTAAAATTATGTGGAGGCGACATGAGTTTTGCCAGTGCCCTTACTTACGATATGGAAGTGTGGAGCGCGGCCCAGCAGCGTTGGCTGGAAGTTAGCAGTGTAAGTAATTTTGAAGCCTTCCAGACCAATCGTTTAAAATGCAGATTCAAAGATGCCAATGGAAAAAGTCAGCTGGCACATAGTCTTAATGGAAGCGCCCTGGCATTACCGCGTATTGTTGCAGCCTTACTTGAAAACAATCAAACAGAAATTGGAATAAAGATTCCTGCCGTGCTTGTTCCATACACGGGCTTTGATATGATTGTTTAATAAAATATTTGTAAACGATTTGACAGCGTAGTGAAGCAATCCAAGGTGAAAGAGATTGTTTCGACGTTCTTCATCACAAGGACGAATGATAACGGGGCAATTATATGAAATGAAAAGATATTTAAATAGTTCAATCTCTAAGCCAAAGTCATTCTTTCCGGTTCATAGTAAGAACAGTTTTGTTTTGAAGATTGCGTTGATTGTTTCATTTTCCCTCTTCTCCTGCTTAAAAAACGAAGTGTACGAAACGCAATTAAAATCCCTGGACAGCCTTAGCGGCGCGCTTAATCAGAAACTAACCGAGCTACGACAGGTAGACACAATTATTCTTCAAAAAGCCATTTCAAAATATACCAACTACAGGCAATTCATTTTGCAGAATGTAAATGACACAGTAACAAAGGAAGAAGCAAATCAATTACAGCAATTTTTTGTTTGCGGAAAAAATCTGCTTGATTTTTCAGATAACAGAATCGCAATTTTAGCGCGGGGAACTTTGATCAATTCTCAGGTAAATAAACTTATTACTGATATTAAAGAACATTCAATTGAAGAAAATATATTGATTCAATGTTCCCTACAGGAAAAGGAAAATGCTCAAAAGCTTGTGATAGCCAGCTACTCACAGCAACAATTGTTTCAGGCAAATCTTCAGGAGTTCAAATTATCCCTCTACGGAATCGAAAACCTTATTCGTTCAAGAAATAATGGTCAGATGCCAACTATAATTAAAGATTCAATTCCATTATAATATGGCTGTTACTTTTAACTCGCAGCATCCTGATTTTAAATTAAAACGCATTGCCAATGTAAAAGCCTGGATCAGATTAATTGTTGAACTGGAAAAAAAAAAAACAGGACACATTAATTTTGTTTTTACTACCGACGATGAATTGCTAAAAATAAATCAGCAATATTTAAAACACGACACTTATACCGATATCATTACATTTGATTATACTGAAGGAAAAACAATTAATGGCGACATCATGATCAGTATTGACAGGGTGGGGGATAACGCAAAAAAAATGAAGATAGATTTCAGGGATGAATTAAACCGTGTAATAATTCATGGCATCCTGCACTTATGCGGTTATAAAGACAAAACGAAAGCCCATGCAGAAGTAATGCGTAAAAAAGAGAACTGGGCTTTAAAAAAAATGGTATAGTATTTCTTCAGAAAATCAATTCAACTGTTCCCACAGCATATCTTTGAGTTGCATGATATTTTTTCCGGTTGCGGAAGAAATGAATATAAAGGGAATTTTGTTTTTGCCTTTCATACGTTTGTTGAGGTCTTTACGCATTTCTTCTTCGAGTTCTTCATCCATTAAATCGGATTTAGTTATGGCAAGAAGTCTTTTTTTATCAATCAGCTGCGGATTGAATTGTTTCAGCTCATTTAATAATATTTTATATTCCTCAATAATATCATTGGTATCGCAACTGATCATAAAGAGTAGGGTAGAGTTGCGTTCAATATGTCTTAAAAATCTTAATCCAATTCCTTTTCCTTCATGAGCTCCTTCAATAATACCCGGAATATCAGCCATTACAAAACTTTTATAATCCCTGTATTTTACAATTCCTAAATTAGGCACCAGTGTAGTGAATGGGTAATTGGCTATTTCAGGTTTAGCGGCGCTTACTACTGAGAGTAGGGTAGATTTTCCTGCATTAGGAAATCCAACCAATCCAACATCGGCCAATACTTTTAGTTCTAAAATTTTCCATTCCATTTTACCCGGTTCTCCGGGCTGCGCGTATCGTGGAGATTGTAAGGTGCTTGATTTAAAATTGGCGTTACCTAAACCGCCACGCCCGCCGGCCACCAGAATTATTTCCTGGCCATCTTCTGTTATTTCACATTCTATTTCGCCGGTTTCTGCGTCACGGGCAATTGTTCCGAGCGGAACTTCAAGAATCTCATCCTTACCCTGCTTTCCGCTGCTGTTGCTGCTTGTTCCGCCTGTACCTTCTTCAGCGATAATATGTTTTCTGTATTTAAGATGAATTAAAGTCCAGAGTTGTTTGTTTCCTTTTAAAATGATGTGTCCGCCGCGACCGCCGTTACCGCCGTCGGGTCCGCCCATGGCTGTAAATTTATCTCTGTGAAAATGCATAGATCCTGCGCCTCCTTTTCCGGTGCGGCAGCAAATTTTTACATAATCTACAAAGTTGGTATCACTCATAATTTTTAAAGGTAATATTAAAAAAATTTCCGCACTTGATGGGGGGTGGGATAAAATAAAAAAACCCTTCAGGATTTCTCAAGAAGGGTTTTCTTTAAAATTGGCATCGACATACTCTCCCGGGCTTTAGGCCAAGTACCATCTGCGCAGGCGGGCTTAACTTCTCTGTTCGGAAAGGGAAGAGGTGATCCCCGCCGCAATAGACGCCATAAAGGGA
>JAOQAF010000031.1 GCA_025963735.1 Bacteroidota bacterium | reverse complement strand
ATTGTGATGAATCATCCCAACGCTTTTACCGACCCTGTTCTTTTTACGTATGTAACTTATCCTGCAAGAGTGCAATATCTGGCCAGGGGAGATGCTTTTAAACCCGGACTTATCTCGTGGCTCTTACAGCAGATTGGTATAGTGCCGATTTTCCGGATTCAGGACGGCGGTAAAGAAGGCTTAAAAAAAAATGAAGCAGCTTATCGTAAGGTGAATAACCTCTTGCGGAAAAATGGCAAGATTATCGTGTTTGCGGAAGGTTTATGTGTTCAGGAAAGACGGCTGAGGCCTTTAAAAAAAGGAGTATCACGTATGGTTTTTGGGGCCTATGAGTTTTTAAATAATGAAAAATTAACCGTTATTCCTGTTGGTATTAACTATAGTCAGCCTGACAAGTTCAGAAGTACTGCTTATTTTAATATTGGTGAGCCGGTATTAGTAAAAAGTTATATCGAGGAGTATAAAATAAACCCCGCAAAGGCAAATAAACACCTGTTGCAGGATCTTGAACCAAAAATGAAAGGTTTGATAACCCACATTAATAACAAAGAGTATGACGGGGCTGTAATTAATTTTGAAACACTTTGTAAAGCAGATTGGTTAAAAAAACAGGGTTTTTCTCAGAAGAACCTTGAACATGATTATATTGTATCTAAACAAATAACCGAGATCATTAACTCCGCCGAACTTAACAACAAAAATGCACTTGATGAATTTAAAATAAAATCTGACAGTTATTTCGATGAAGTGCGCAAATTAAAATTGCGTGACTGGCTTATTGATTCTGAAAGAAATAAATACGTGAATTTACCTGTGGTGCTTTTAAGGTTTTTCTTAATACTACTTTTTTTACCTTTTGTGTTAGTTGGTATAATAGGAAATTATCCTCCGTTAAAAGCCACAGAACTGGTAACCAAAAAAATTCTTAAAAATAATGTGGAGTTTTACTCCTCCTTGTGTATTGGATTTGGTATGTTGTTCTTTTGGATCAATTATATTTTTTGGTTTTTTTTAATATACCACTATTCTTTAACCATATTCCCTCCTATTGTGGTTTGTCTCTTGTTTGTACTTTGCGGTTGGTTTAATCTTACCTTCTGTTTTTTTATTCCTAAAACCCTGGGAATGTTAAGGGCTGTTAAAAACCCGGCTCTGATTAAAGCCCTTTCAGAACAGAGAATGCACCTGTTGTCATTAATTAACACACTGCGTTAAACTTATCCGTAACTTTTGGCATAGCATTTGAGTATAACAAATGTCTAACAATAAATACAAAGAAAACCCGATGAGAAAGATCAAAAATATTGTTTTAAAAACTGCTGCTATTATTAGTGTGGTGTCCATCTGTTCAGCCGGTTATATGTCTGAAAGAACTGCATCTATTACCGGCAGCGTTGAATCAGGACGTGAATTAAACCAGCCCTTACCGGTTAAAAATAACATAGCCTTTAAAGAAGGTGAAATACTTAATTACCGATTACACTATGGCGCAATGAATGCGGGCGTAGCCGTACTTGAAGTGAAGCCCGATCTGATTGATGTGAGTGGACGTAAAGTTTATCATATAGTTGGAAGTGGTTATACGGTAGGAAGCGCTGACTGGTTTTTTAAAGTACGCGACCGTTATGAAACATATCTTGATAAGGATGCTCTTTTACCATGGTTATTTGTAAGAAGAGTGGATGAAGGCGGATATAAATTCAGTCAGGATTATGCTTTTAATCACTATACAAAGAAGGTGGATATAGGCAATGGAGAAAAATTTGACGTGCCTTTGGGTATTCAGGATATGGTAAGCGCATTTTACTCCGCACGAAATCTTGATTTAAGTAATGCCAAAGAAGGTGATATTTTTACTTTAAGCTGTTTTTTGGATAAAGAAATATGGCCGTTAAAAATAAAGTTTGTGGGTAAGGAAGAAATTAAAACCGACTTAGGAAAATTCCGCACTCTTAAATTCAGACCAATTGTACAGAAAGGCCGTGTATTTAAGAAAGAAGAAGATTTAAATGTTTGGATTAGTGATGACAAGAACCACATCATCTTAAGAGCACAGGCAAATATTTTAATAGGAAATATAAAAATGGATATTACAAAGGCTGAAAACCTTGCTAATGAAACAAGCCAGTTGTAGTTTAAAAGGTTAAACCAATAACCATAATGTCATCGGTTTGAGGTAGTCCGGCTTTCCAGCTGTTTATAAGATCCAGAATAAATTTTTGCTGTTCATGAACAGGCAATAAAGAAGCTTTCAACAAAATTTGTTTAAAACGTTTTGATGAAAGCTTCTTTTGTTTTGGACCGCCAAACTGTTCTTTTAGACCATCGCTGAATAAGTAAAAGTTACGTCCTTCGGCATATGGTATCGTTTGGCTTGAGAAATGAATGTTTCCGCTTTCTCCAATTGAATTTCTCTGAGCTTTCAGTTCAAAAAGTTCATTGTTTACAATATAACAACAATCGTTTTTTGCAGCTGAAAAATACGCGGTTTTATTTATCATGTTAATGGTTAAAACAGAAGCGTCCATTCCATCGCGTATGTTTGTTTCCTTTAAACTTAACTGATTATAAAATAAATACTTTAAACGGGTTAATATTTCACCCGGCAAATAGGTGTTTTCTTCATACACAATTTTATTAAGTAAGGATGTGCCAACTATACTGAGCATGGCTCCCGGAACGCCGTGACCGGTGCAATCGCCCGCAAATACAATTAAAAGATCTTTGTATTTTCCGATCCAGTAAAAATCTCCGCTCACTTTATCTTTCGGTTTATAAAGAATAAAACTTTCAGGAATATGATCAGGCAAAATATCCTCACCTACAAAAATGGCTTTTTGGATGCGTTCGGCATAGCTTATACTGTCCATTAACTCGGCGCGTTTTTCCTGAATTTCGGCGGTACGCTGACTGATAATTTCTTCAAGTCTTTTTTGCTTGCGTTCATTGGAAATAAAGCGGATAATTACAAAAGCAATGGCCATAAAAATTGCCAGTGATACTGAAAAATAATAAAACCAGTTTGATTTGTAAAAGGGCGGAACTATTTTAATTGTTACACGAAAAGGCTCTGCACACCATGTATTATCAGCATTAGCACCCATTAATTCAAATACATAAGTGCCCGGTAAAAGATCGTTGAAATAAACAGAATGCCTGTTCCCTACATTTTTCCATTCTTTGTCTAGGGGCGTCATTTTAAATTTATACGAATTTTTTTCAGGCATATTAAAATCAAAAAGAGTAAAGTTTACCTGAAAAGAATTTTGATTTTCTTCTAAAATTATTTCTCCTCCGTTTATTATATTTTCCTGCACAAAAGAATTTCCAGATCCCTTAAGGCTCGTTACTTCAATTTTTGGAATATTAAAATGCGAAACCTGGAAATCCGGATTAAATATTACCAGGCCGTTTTGTGTGGCAATATAAAAGTATCCTTCCAACACATTTAACTGATGAACTGTTTCACTTGGTAATCCGTCATCGGCAGTTATTTCAGAATATTCGTTTGTTAAAGGATTCCATCTTATCAATCCATGACCGGTGGCCATCCAAACAAAATTCCGGTAATATACCATGCCGTTTATTTCGGGAAACAACTGATCGGTTTGCCTGAAAATTATTTCATGTTTGTTTGAATTCGGATAGTATTTAATAAGTCCAAGATATTGGGAGGCAAGCAGTACAGTTGAATCGTTAATCACCAGGGCGTTGGTTAGGCTCCCAACATCAGGTATTTTAAGGCTTTTAATCTCATGGTTTACGGGGTTAAAAACCGTTAGTCCGTTTGTGTGCGTAAAATAAAGAAGGTCTTTATAATTAAAACTCGCGGCAAACAAACCGGTAAATCCGTTTGGCTCTTTGATAAATTCAAACTGCTGATTTTGTTTATTGAAGGAAAAGATTTCCCCTATCCCGCCCATCCACAACATGTTCTTATTATGCGGATCCTGAATTATATTAGCCGTATAATGTTCCTGTAAATTAAAATAACTTTTTACCCAGGGAATGTTGTTGGTAAATGCAATTTTATGAAAATGATATTGTCCCGCTACGTAAACATCGCCGTTTATATCTTCTAAAAATTGGTTAACAAAGCGTTCTTCATTTTTATTGGTAGCGCCGGGCCCGAAATTAACGGAGGTTTTATTAAGCCTGTCATACACAGAAAAACCTTCACCATCAACCCCTACAAAACATAAATTATTATGGTTTTGACTTGGAACCACTGCGGAAATACGATTGGCAAGGAAAGAGTTATTTGGATTTTGATATTTCCGTTTTATAATTTCCATGCTCGGACGGCTATTGGTAAGTTTCTGAAGGCCTATATCTGAACCAATCCATAAAATATCATTTTCATCTTTATGCAAAGCCCAGCACTTGTTACTCATTAACGATTTTTCATTATCCGGGTCATTCTGATAAATCTTGAATTCTTTTTTATCAATGTCAAAGGCTGTTAGTCCAAAACTCCAGTAACATTGCCAGATAGTATTGTCTTTCGTATGTGTATAAGAAATGTTTGAATAAAATTTCTCCGGAGCCTTGTAATAATTTTGTGCAAGAGTAGAGGGGTTTATATTTACCAATCCATCATCAACCGCAACCCAAATGTTTCCCAGGTAATCTTCCGATATGCCAACATGGCCGCTCGAACCCCCTTCGTAAACCTTAATTTCCTTAAAGGTTTTGGCCTGCAGGTTACATTTAAATACCCGTGAAATAAGTTTTCCGTTTTCCAGTTTTTTTCCGCCCGCCCATAAATTACCAATGCGGTCAAAGCATACACTTTGGATAGTCCAGCCGCTTAAAAAAGTTTCATTACCTGTTAAAACGGACTCAAGTGTATTTTTAACCGCGTCATACATTAAAATTCCGTCGCCCGTACCTACAAGTTTGCCACCAACCGGATTTAAAACGATGCTGTAAATGTTTTGTTTTTTCTTGTAATTAAGAATGCCTGTATCAAGTTTAACCCGCGAAAATTTATTGGTGAGGTAATTGTAAACATTTAAACCTGCACGCGTACCAATGATAATTTTATCCTGGTCTAACTGCGCGATACATGAAATTGCCGCATTGCTTAAAGTAGAAGAATCTTTTCCAATACTTTTAAATCGTGTAAAATCATATCCGTTGTAACGGTTAAGGCCCGCTAAGGTTCCCACCCACAGATAACCTTTCTGATCTTCAAATAACGCGCTTACAAACGAATTATTAAGCTCTTTGGTGTTTATGCGGTCAATAACGGCTGACTGGGAAGGCTGAGCTAAACAATCAATGAAGAAAATGCGTGTAAGTAAAAAGAAAACTACCAGTTTATGGCGCATAAAAATCTTTCATTGGGGGATAAGACCCAAAGATAATTTAATTCTGTAAAGTACCATTACAGTAACTCTTTTAAAATTGTACTAAATCGATGTATATCTTCAAAAGAATTGTAAAGTGGAACCGGTGCACATCTTATTACATTTGGTTCTCTCCAATCCGGAATAACGCCGTGAGTAATTAGTTTTGTATATAATGCTTTGCCGTAACCATGGGCTACAACAGATAACTGACAGCCCCGGTTTTTTTGAGGTGTAATAATCTGAAGGCAGTTATTTTTTTCTTTATTTATTTCATGAATAACAAATTCAAGATATTTAGTAAGGTTCCGGCTTTTTTCAGTTAAGGCATCCATTCCAACTTCATCAAAAATATCAAGGCTGGCTCTGCATGCCGCCATACTTAAGATAGGCGCGTTACTTATTTGCCAGCGCTCAGCAGATTGAATCGGAACAAACGTTTTTTCCATTAAAAAGCGTGTTTGTTTATCGTGGCCCCACCAACCGGCAAACAAAGGTAAGTCAACATTGGTTAAATGTTTTTCATGAACAAAAGCTCCGCCCACACCGCCCGGGCCTGAATTAAGATATTTATAACTGCACCAGGCTGCGAAATCTACGTTCCACTCATGCAACTTTAATTTTAAATTACCCGCAGCATGCGCCAGATCAAAACCTACAACAGCACCCACCTTATGGCCGGCTTCGGTAATCGCTTTCATGTCAAATACCTGTCCGCTAAAAAAGTTAACCCCGCCAATCATTATAAGGGCGAGCGTATCTTTATTTTTTTCTATCTCCGCAAAAATGTCTTCTTCATTTATAACAAACTCCCCTTCCCGCGGCTGAATTTCAATAAGTGCATCTTCAATATCAAGACCATGAAATTTTATCTGCGACTGCAGGGCGTATTGATCACTTGGAAAAGCCTTGGCTTCACATAAAATTTTGTAACGTTGTTTTGTTGGCTTGTAAAATGAAACCATTAACAAATGAAGGTTAACGGTTAACTGGTTCATCATTATAGTTTCTTTAGGAAGCGCACCAACTATCTTAGCCATTTTTTCGGTAAGTAATTCGTGGTACGGCATCCACGGATTTTTGGCTAAAAAGTGCCCTTCCACTCCAAAGTTCGACCAGTCATTTAATTCCTGTTGAATATATGCTGAGGTAGTTTTAGGCTGCAGTCCTAATGAATTTCCGGTAAAATAAACAACTTCTCTATTGTTATGTTTTGGAAACAAAAACCTTTCCCGGTACTTTTTCAAAGGGTCTCCGGCATCTAAAGAAAGTGCAAAATCCAAAGTGTTTTTTAATTCGGTTGTTGGTGCCATGTAGTTTTTTTAGCTTGGTAAATGTAAGTATAATGGCATTTGTTACAAAGCGGTATAAATTCATTAACTTTGATATAACCCATACCCCATGAAGATTATATTATTGCTCACCGTATTTCTGGCAACAACAATTAATGCCCAGCCATTTTTAAGAAACACTGAACACCGCCCTTTAAGTTTCAAAGAAATACAACTTCAGTTTCATGTTTTCAAAAAAAATAATGATCTCAAAAAACAAAGGCATTGGAAAAATTTTAAACGCTACGAAGCCGATATGCAACTTCATACTAACGGTCATGGAGAGCCCGAAGGATTTTTAGAGTACGTTTCGGAAGCTGTAAAAGTGGCTGATGAAAAGAACAAAAATTCTTCTGTATCTTCTCCATGGCTTCCTTCCGGGCCCAATGCTGTTCCTAATAATTTAACCGGCTACATGGAAAACGGAATCGGACGGATCAATTGCGTAGTCTTCCATCCCACTAATGCATCAGTGTTTTTTGTTGGTGTAGCACAGGGTGGCGTCTGGAAGACAACGAATGGCGGAGTATCCTATACATGTTTAACCGATAATTTACCCATTACCCGTATCAGTGATATTTCGATAGATCCTGCTAACCCTAACACCATGTATATTTCTGTTTGTGATTTTGAATACATTGGATTTGGTTTACATCTGAATGGAAAAAAAAGAAACACGCATTCCGGTTTAGGCGTGTATAAAACTACGGATGGCGGACTAACATGGAATCCTACAGGCTTATCATTTCAGCTTACAAATGGCGATGCATCGCTCATCCGAAAAGTGGTCATTGATCCTTCAAACACAAATCAACTTCTGGCCTGTGGCGTGAGCGGAATGTACCGTTCAACTAATGCGGGTGGCTCATGGGTAAAACAGATGGATTCTTTATTTTGGGATATGGTGCAGGATCCTGTTAATCCAAATGTAATTTACGCTGCAACCGGTTGGGTTATGAATTCAAACATGGGGCATGCGGCCATTTATAAATCAACCAACTTTGGTATAAGCTGGAGCATTCTCAATACCGGCATTCCACTACAGGGAAGTGTTCAGCGGGTTAAACTGGCCGTTGCGCCCACCGATAATAATTATGTATACGCTATAACCTGCGATAATTCAGGAGGATTGTACGGTATTTATCAAAGTATTAATGCCGGCGCAAATTGGACTTTAAAACCGGCGGCACCTAACATTCTGGAGGGCGGTCAGGGCAGCGGTGGTGGCGGTCAGGGCACTTACGACCTTGGCTTGTGCGTTGACGGAGCCGATAAAAATGTTATATACACAGGTGGGGTTAATTTATGGATGTCTGCCGACGGAGGAACAAATTTTTCTCCGGTGAGTCATTGGACCACTCAATACGGCGCAACACTTCATGGCGACATTCATCAGATAGCGCAGCAAAGCACTTCAGGTAATTATTTTGTATGCAGTGATGGTGGCGTTTATAAAACACCCAGCATACAACCCGGCGACTGGATCATGAACTGGCCAACGGTGTGGACCAATCTTAGCAATGGTATGCAGGCTTCCAGCTTTTACAGGGTATCGAGTTCAAAAAACAATATGGGAAGGTTAGTGGCCGGCGCGCAGGATAACGCTACCTTTTATTACGACGGAACAAGCTGGAGTACCATTTTCGGTGGTGATGGAATGGATAATTATTTAGATCCTGCAAATAATCAGGATATTCTTGGTTCAAGTCAGTACGGTAATTTTTATTATAGCAATGATGGAGGTGTGAGCGGAACCAACGTTGGATCGCTGCTTAACGGCGAGAGCGCTGAATGGGTTACACCAGTTGTTGCTGATTATAACAATCCGGGTGTAGTGTACATTGGAAATGAAAACGTAGTGAAGTCAACCGACGGAGGTCAGAACTGGAATGCCCTGGGAACTATTTTTACCAATTCGGTTAGTATGGTTAATACTGAGATCAGTGCCCTTGCAGTGGCTAAAACAAACAGCAATGTTATTTATGCTGCACGGAGAGTGCGGTATGAGCTGGGATTAAATGGCATGGTCTTTCGCTCAACCAATGGAGGAGTGACGTTTTCAAACATCACGGCAAATCTGCCCGATACATTGTATTATACCGGAATAGAAGCCGGTGGAACAAATGCCAATGAGGTTATTGTAAGTATGGCCGGATTTGTTTCAGGGAACAAAATTTACAGAAGCACTAACGGTGGGGGGAGTTGGGTAAACATTTCTTACAACCTTCCTAACATACCGGTTAATTGTGTAAAGTTTGTACCTCTAACCGGACAGATTCTTGCCGCCACTGACTTAGGCATATATGTTTTAAACAGCGGCGCCAGTGTATGGAACAGTTACAGTTTTGGTTTGCCCAATGTTATAGTGAGTGATATAGAATTTAATGTGCCTTTAAATAAAGTGTATGTTTCAACTTTTGGGAGAGGAATTTGGGAAACCAATCTGAGTATTATTTCAGCCTTACAAAAAAATGCCCTTACTCAAACCCTGGATTTTAATGTATATCCCAGTGTGAGCAGTGGGAGATTTAATGTGGAAGCAGGAGCAACCGGAACTCACGGATGGGTTAAAATAATAAATGTGATGGGGCAGGTCGTTCATCAAACTACATTAAAAAATGGGGTGAATGATTTTAATTTAAAACTTGTTCCGGGCAGTTATTATATTAAACTTGAAAATGAAAATTCAATGGGGGTAAAAAAAATTATTATTGAATAATTAGTTTCCTTTTATTTTCTCCCATTTACTTTTAAAAGTATAAGCTAACGAAGTTGCACGTTGTTTAGCCATTTCTGCCTTTTCACCTGTAAACAGCGCGTCAACTGTTTCGGTAAAGGATTTGAGCCAGACGTCGAACATGTGCGGCTTTATAGGAAGATTTATATGCTTGTCAAATACATTTGTTTTGTAGCCTTCTTTATCCAATAAAACAAAACTCCAGAAATCAACAATATGGGGAATATGTTTTTCAAAATCCATTCCTTCAAAGGGCGGACGCATTTCTTCAATGCTTAACAAAGACTCGTAAAATTTACGGATAAGCAATTCTATATCTTCTGTTGTAGTTATATCCCGCATACAACAAAGGTAATTTTTTAAAGTAAGAGTAAATTAATTGTAACGGACCTCGATTAAAAGCTTATGATCTTTTGTGGAAGTATGAATTTCGCCAACCACATCGGTTGAAGAAACTGAATTTCTTTTAAGTTTTAACTGGGCGTCTACTTTAACATTACCATATTGGTCCTTAACCGCAAAAGGATAAGTATCTGTGGCAAGCTGGAGGTTCAGCGTCCGGGAAATTAGAGAATCGTCATCAAATGAAATTTGACGATTTACAAAAGGTATCTCACCTTTGTCTTTATCGTTGAGTGTTAAATGCAAAGTTGTGTATTCAACCTTTTTGGTAGTATAAACATACACGTTGTATGTGTTTTTCTCTTTATTACAACCTAACATAAAGAGTAGTACAAGTGCCAAGTACAGAAAGTTGAGTGCCGGTTTCATGATAATTTAATTATTCTAATATAAAGTTACCTTTAAAATCAGCAAGTTAGCATTAAATTAGATTAAGAGGAATTTTTGTTGTTTAAAGCCTCTATTCTGCGAGCCCGACCTGTTGGCCTGTTTAACCGGTAAGAGACCCTGGAAGTGCAGGTGTTAAAGGATCCAAAATTATTTTAATTCCGGTTCAGTTTCAGCTCCCGAACTTCCTGATAACATAACGGGGGTTTGAATAGACTCAAGAACCTCGGCTTTACGGTTTTTTCTTTTCGTAATAATGTTATCCCCTCCTGTCTGGGGTGTGCTTCCACTTTTTCTCAAGGCACTTTTTCTAATAAAACCTGTTTCAGATTTGTTATCCTTAATAAAAAATATTTTTACAAAATAATTGGTTTCCTCTATGGAATTGTAGGTTTGATTAATACCAGTACTGCCAATAATAGTTGAGGCGATGTTGGGATTGGAATATATTTTATCGCCCTGGGTGGTTACCCATTTGTTTTCTTCCTTTGGTTCCAACACTAAATTATTAATTGCCTGAACGGTGGGGGAAGGAACTTTTGGAAGTGAAGTGGCAGAAGTGAGAGCGGGTGAGCCAGGCAACGAATCTGAGTTTATTTTTGCAGCTATAAGCTGTTTGGAAGGTTTAGAAGGCAGAGGAGATTGCGTTTTTTTAACCGGCATTAATGGTTGCTTGATTGAATTGGCAAGATTTTTATTTTTTATGCTGATGAAATTAAACAACAATAAAGAAAATAAAATAACAACTCCCCCGAAAACAAAAGGAAGAATAAGAGTGCGGTTAATATTAATGTTAAAAGAAGGCAAGGCACTTGATTTAAAACCTGAACGGTTGAGGTCAGAGAAATTTTCGAACTGGGTCCACATTTCTTCCTTACCCGGCAGAACGTATTCTTTTAATTTGCCCCGCAAATTCTGCTCGTCTATTTCATAATTAAAGTGACTGCTCATATTGCGATTGTTTTAAACATTTTTCTATATTCTTTTGAAAATTATAGCGCGCTTTTTCAAGATTACTTTTCGCGGTATGCTCACTGGCTTCCAGTATTTGCGCGCTTTCCTGTAAGGAATAATTTTCTATCACATGAAGGTTAAATATCAGTCGCTGAGAAGGCACCAGTTGTTGCAATGCTTTTATTAAAATCTCCGAACTAACCTCGTTAAAATCTATTAACTCATTGTACTCGAACAAATCGTAATTTTTATTTTCTTTATTGGTAGCGTACACAGTGCTTGCTACGTAATATTCACTGCGTATAGACTTAATATAATCGACTGTTTGTTGGATAAATTCTTTTTTCATGAAGGCATCCAGATCAAAAGTTGGCACATTTTTTTGGCGTTGCAGTTGATGCAGGCATAAATTAAAGGCTGTATTAAATACTTCTGTGCTTTGAGCTTGATTTTTACTGTAACGCAGGGCAATAGCTGAAAACATGGAGTAATATTGATCAAACAGTTCCTTTTTAGCGGCACTGTTGTTTTTAATTAATCCGGATATTACTTCCGATATTGGCATTTCAGGGGGTTTGTTATTATGTTTTTAAACGTAAATTATCAACTAAAGTTTCAAAAACCAGCGATTTAATCGTTCTAAAGCTTTTTAACGTGTTTTTTTAGCTTAAGCTAAATCAATTTAATATGCACCGGCATTGAAATCACCCTCTTAAATACACGTTCGCCCTTTACTATACTTAAAAAGATTTTCCTCTCCCGCAAGCTATTTTGCGCTTTTTTTTGCCCTATTTACTACCCGCTTGGAAATCAAGCCAATCACAGCTTATCATGGATTTTGAACAATTTTAATATGTTTAAAACTCGGTGTGCCTTGTTAATTCATTTAAGTGATAACCAACCGTTTTTTTTAAATATTTGCATTAACAGAAACGAAACACATTCCACACTTATAATACATCAAAGATTTAAACTATGACAGAACCCATTTTAGTCGAAAACAAGGACCGGTTTGTCCTTTTCCCAATCAAGTACAAAGATATTTGGGAATATTATAAAAAAGCTGAAGCGAGTTTCTGGACTGCTGAGGAAATCGACCTGGCTTCTGATATGACTGACTGGAATAACAAATTAAATGACAATGAAAGGCATTTTATAAAGCACGTATTGGCTTTTTTCGCGGCCAGCGATGGGATAGTGAATGAAAATCTTGCGATTAATTTTCTTAATGAAGTTCAATATCCTGAAGCGCGCTGTTTTTATGGTTTCCAGATTATGATGGAAAACATTCATTCTGAAACTTATTCTTTATTGATAGATACTTATATCAAAGATCCTGTAGAAAAAGATCATTTGCTGCATGCCGTAGATACGGTGCCTTGTGTGGGTGAAAAAGCCGACTGGGCTATCCGGTGGATCAACAACGGTTCATTTGCCGAACGCCTTATAGCTTTTGCTGCTGTAGAAGGTATTTTCTTTTCCGGTTCCTTTTGTTCTATTTTCTGGCTCAAAAAACGCGGGTTAATGCCCGGTTTAAGTTTCAGTAATGAGCTTATCAGTCGCGATGAAGGCTTACACTGTGATTTCGCCTGTATGATCTATACTCATTATGTTAAAAACCAATTACCAAAAGAACAGGTTACCAAAATTATAATTGATGCAGTTGGCATTGAAAAGAAATTTGTGGTAGACGCTATTCCGGTAAAATTAATTGGAATGAACTCTGATCTCATGTGTCAATACATTGAGTTTTGCGCTGACCGCTTGTTACAGGCTCTTGGCTGCAGTAAATTCTATAACGCCTCTAATCCATTTGATTTTATGGAAATGATCTCGTTGCAGGGTAAAACCAATTTCTTCGAAAAACGCGTGGCCGAATATCAAAAAGCCGGCGTTATGGGCAAGGATGCGGAAAATAACGTGTTTAAGCTGGACGAAGACTTCTAGTTTAAAATGCTGGTCGGTTAAAAACCCTCCTTTAACTTTGGAGACTACTATTTAAGCAAGATTTAACATCTCGCAAGGGAATTCCAGCCTCTGATTGTAAAGGAAAATTTAATTAACCATCAAATTGTTGAAATGTAAAAAAAACAAAAAATGAAAATGACTAATTGTGTGGTAACTTGTAAGTCCGCAGCAATTAAAAACAAAAAATGTAAAATACTGAACCCATGTACCTGTACTACGTATACTATATGTGCTCACTTAAATAATTAAAAACTCTCAATTAACCCTAACCAAAAAAACCAAAGGCGTATGTTCGTAATAAAAAGAGATGGCACCCGCGAAACAGTTAAGTTCGACAAGATCACTGCCCGCGTACAAAAACTAAGCTACGGCTTAGACCCTCACCATGTTGATCCGGTGCAGGTAGCAAAAAAAGTAATTGACGGCGTTTATGACGGCGTTACAACAAGTGAACTTGATAACCTTGCTGCTGAAACGGCTGCGGGTTTAACTTCCCGACACCCTGATTACGCCCAGTTAGCCTCGCGGATAGCAGTTAGCAATCTTCACAAAAATACCATCAAAAGTTTTTCAAAAACCATTCACGCTTTATACACTTATATCGATCCGAAAAATGGCCTGCCTGCCTCTCTTATAGCGGAAGACGTGTATGATATTATTATGGAGAACGCTCATACGCTTGATTCTTCCATTATTTATGACCGGGATTTTGGTTACGATTATTTTGGTTTTAAAACATTGGAGCGCTCTTATCTTTTAAAAATGAACGGCATGGTGGCCGAACGTCCGCAACATATGTTAATGCGCGTTGCTGTGGGTATCCATAAAAATGATATTGAGTCAGCCATTAAAACGTATACTTTAATGAGCGAGCGTTGGTTTACCCATGCCACACCGACTTTATTTAACGCGGGCACGCCAAAACCGCAAATGAGTTCGTGTTTTTTACTTCAGGTTAAGGAAGACAGTATTGATGGCATTTACGACACTTTAAAAATGTGCGCTAAAATTTCTCAAAGCGCCGGAGGTATTGGTATCAACATTCATAATGTTCGCGCTACAGGATCTTACATTAAAGGAACCAACGGTACAAGTAATGGAATTATTCCAATGCTTAAAGTTTATAATGAAACTGCACGTTATGTTGACCAGGGTGGAGGAAAACGCAAGGGTTCTATAGCGGTTTATTTAGAGCCTTGGCATGCCGATATTTACGATTTTTTAGACATCCGCAAGAATCATGGTAAAGAGGAAATGCGCGCCCGTGATCTTTTCACGGCGTTATGGATTCCTGATTTATTCATGAAACGTGTAGAAGCTGAAGGCGATTGGAGTTTAATGTGTCCGAATGAATCTCCGGGATTAAGCGATTGCCACAGTGAAGAGTTTGAAGCTCTATATACAAAATACGAAGCTGAAGGAAAATTCCGCAAGCAAATTAAGGCGCGCGAATTGTGGGCAGCTATTATTGAAGCACAGATTGAAACCGGTAATCCTTACATGTTGTTTAAAGATGCCGCTAATTCCAAATCAAATCAAAAGAATTTAGGAACAATCAAATCCTCTAACTTATGTACCGAAATTATTGAATACACAAGTAAAGATGAGGTAGCGGTTTGTAATTTAGCGTCTCTTGCTCTTCCACGTTTTGTTGATGAAAAAACCGGAACGTTTGATCATAACCGTTTATTTGAAATCACTTACGTTGCAACAAAAAATTTAAATAAAATCATCGACCGTAACTACTACCCAATTCCGGAGGCGCGCAATTCAAATATGCGTCACCGTCCTATCGGTTTAGGGGTGCAAGGTTTAGCCGATGCGTTTATTTTAATGCGTTATCCTTTTGAAAGCGAAGAAGCAAAGAAATTAAACGCTGAAATATTTGAAACAATTTATTACGCTGCTTTGACTGCAAGTAAAGATCTTGCTAAACTTGAAGGCCCTTATGAAAGTTACGCGGGTTCTCCTGTATCAAAAGGAATTTTCCAGCACGACATGTGGAATGTAACTCCAAGCTCACGTTGGGAATGGGATACTTTGCGTGAAGAAATTATGAAGTATGGTGTACGCAACAGTTTATTGCTCGCGCCAATGCCAACTGCCAGCACTTCTCAGATTTTAGGAAACAACGAATGTTTTGAGCCATACACGTCAAACATTTATACCCGCCGTGTATTGAGCGGAGAATTTGTGGTAGTAAACAAACACTTATTACGTGACCTGGTGAAACTGGGAATCTGGAACGATGGTTTGAAAAATAAAATTATTGCGGCTAACGGTTCGGTACAAAATATCCCTGAAATCCCTGCCAACATTAAAGAACTTTACAAAACAGTTTGGGAAATTAAACAACGTACCATTATTGATATGGCTGCCGACCGTGGCGCATACATTGATCAGTCGCAATCTTTGAATTTATTTATTCAGGATGCTAATTTCGCTAAGATGAGTTCTGCGCATTTTTATTCATGGAAGAAAGGATTAAAGACCGGAATGTATTATTTACGCACCAAAGCAGCGGCAGACGCTATCAAGTTTACAGTTGATCAGGACGCTTTAACACAACCTGCCCAGATCTTAGGAAATGAAGATCAATTATTGGTTGACAGAGGACAAGCGCATGTATTAACTTTTGATGAGCAACAAGCCCAGTTAAGCTGTAGTTTGGATAAT
>JAOQAF010000198.1 GCA_025963735.1 Bacteroidota bacterium | reverse complement strand
GTTTCAGTTTTATCAATAACCCGTAAGGCCACAACATCGTGTTTCTTATTGGCTATCTTAAGGGCGTCCCTGTAATTTGTTTCGGCATAAAAATCGCTGATTAAAAAAACTACGCTTCTTTTTTTGATAACGTTGGTTAAATATTTTAGCGCTACCTGTAAATCTGTTTTTTTATTTGATGGTTTAAACTCAATAAGTTCTCTTATAATTCTTAAAATATGAGACTTGCCTTTTTTAGGCGGAATGTATTTTTCAATTTTATCGCTGAAAAATATAACTCCTATTTTATCATTGTTCTGCGAGGCTGAAAAAGCAACAACTGCACATAACTCGGTGATAAGATCCTGCTTAAACTGACTGTGTGTTCCGAATGCGCCGCTGGCACTTACGTCTACCACCAACATCACGCTTAATTCGCGTTCTTCTTCAAATACTTTTACAAACGGACTGTTAAACCGTGCGGTAACATTCCAGTCTATTGTTCGAACATCATCTCCGGGAGTATATTCACGAACTTCTGAAAATGCCATCCCCCTGCCTTTGAAAGCACTGTGATATTCACCCGAAAATATCTGACTGCTCAGGCCGCGGGTTTTTATTTCAATCTTCCTTACTTTTTTTAAAAGCTCTGTGGTTTCCATTTCGATTTAAGTTTAAGATTTCCGGTTTTAGAAGTAAAAAAGGCGTAGTTACTTCACAGTTCTAAAATCTCTATGGTACTTCAACAGTATTTAAAATTTCGGTAACAATATTTTCAGAAGTAATATTTTCAGCTTCTGCCTCATAAGTTAATCCAACACGATGACGCATAACATCTAAACAAATTGCACGCACATCTTCAGGAATAACATATCCGCGGCGTTTAATAAACGCGTAGGCTTTAGCCGCAAGGGCAAGATTAATACTTGCACGCGGAGAACCGCCGTAAGAAATAAGGCCTTCAAATTTTTGCAGCTTGTATTCTTTAGGGAAGCGAGAGGCAAATACTATATCAACTATATAACGTTCAATTTTTTCATCCATGTAAACATCTTTTACAACTGAGCGTGCTTTTACAATATCATCGGTATGTAAAACCGTATTTGCAACAGGCATGCCATTAGGACCAATATTGGAAGTTATGATCTTGCGCTCATCTTCTTTTGTTGGATATCCGATTACCACTTTAAGCATGAAGCGATCCATTTGTGCTTCTGGTAAAGGATAAGTGCCTTCCTGTTCAACGGGATTTTGAGTTGCTAAAACTAAAAACGGATTTGGAAGTTTAAACGTTTGATCGCCAATAGTTACTTGTTTTTCCTGCATGGCTTCTAACAATGCAGACTGTACTTTAGCAGGAGCGCGGTTAATTTCATCAGCAAGAACGAAGTTGGCGAAGATAGGGCCTTTACGAATTGAAAATGATTCTTGTTTTTGGTTATAGATCTGCGTGCCTATAACGTCGGCCGGAAGTAAATCGGGCGTAAACTGCACGCGGCTGAACTGTCCGTCGACACACTTTGCCAATGTATTAATGGCAAGAGTTTTAGCCAGGCCAGGAACACCTTCCAGTAAGATATGACCATTACTCAAAAGGCCTATTAAGAGGCGTTCAACCATTGTTTTCTGACCAATGATTACTTTATCCATTTCAAGAGTAAGGATATCTACGAATGCACTTTCACGTTGTATCCGTTCATTAATTTCTTTAATATCTACCATAAATGCGTTTTTAACAAGCGTGGTAAAGATAACAATGGCGGGGGTGTAAGAACTTTAAGCCGTAGTTAAAATATGTTAATGGAAAAACCAAAAAAATAAAATGGTTTGAGGAGGAGTTTAAAATTTAATCTGTAATCTTAAATTAAGTTGCCTGTTGGTTAGATAATTCGGAATGGCATACCTGTTGCCCGTTACGTCTTGTATCCAGGTGAAAGACACAGTATTTTGTACCTGCAGTAAATTATACACTTCTATAAAAATCCACATTTCGCGTAAATGATTGAAAACATTTTTTTGTTTTATTTCGCGGTTTTCTTTAATGATGTTATAAGCAAATCCGGCATCTACACGCCTGTAGGGAGGCATGCGTAATACCTGCTGCCAGCGCAAATGAGTGGGAGGACCAAACGGAAGGCCGCTGCCAAACTGCAGATTGAGATTAAATTTACATGCGGGCAGTTTAGGAAGATAATCCTGAAAAAATAATCCGAAAGTAACAAGCTGATCCGTTGGCCGCGGAATATACCCGGGGTCAACCTTAACACTGTCTGTTTTCACCTGATCGAACGTATATCCTTTAATAATTTCTTCCTGAGCGGCATTGTAATAGGTATAATGAATATTATCAGCAGATCTTTCGTAAGTTCTCAGAAAGCCCATGCTGGCCCAGCTTTCAACACCTTTTACAAATTCTCCGTTAATTCTGAAATCCATTCCTGTTGCAAAACCATTGGCATTATTATTTGCAAAGTATCTTACGCGTACATTATCAATTTCGTATGGAATTAAATTATTCAACTGTTTGTAATAGCCCGCCATTATTAATTTGAAGGGGCGTCCCCACATTTGAAAAATATAATCGGACGATAACACCGCGTGTATGGATTGTTGCGCTTTTACATTTTTATTTATCTCACCGTTTATATTTCTTAACTCACGGTAAAACGGTGGTTGATAATAAAATCCGCCACTTAATTTAAAAAGCCAGTTATTTTTCCAGTTCGGTTTAAATGCTATGGTAAAACGGGGCGAGAAAATAAATTGCTTATTCACCGTCCAGTAATTACCTCTAACACCCGCGGTAATATTAAGATTGGAGGAGTCTTTTAAAAGTTTATTGATGTTGTACTGCAGATAAGCCTGACTACGCGTGCTTGGTAAATTTATTTTTGTTTTATAAACATCCTGAAGATCTATCTGATTGGGATCATTAGGAATAATATAACCTGCTGAATCCACCATTCGCCATTCACTTAGTTTATCATTTATTTGTTCTGCCTGACATCTTGCGCCCCATAACAGTGTGTTGTTTTCATTTATATAACGTGTTCCCTTATGCTCTACGTTAAAAACGGTGGCAGTTAAATAGTTTCGTCCGTTATTAATGAAGGTGCCTACCCCGCGATTAAATGCAACCTGACCGAAATTAGGTTTGCCAAGATCGGCTTCGAGTTGATCGATATAATACTGGCCCTGTACGGTGTAAATTTCTTCTTCGTTTGCCCTGTAAGCCGAAGTAATAAATTTTAATTTGGTTTTGGAATTGGGGCGGTAAGTTGTAGATAAGCCGCCCATCATGGTGGTATATTGCATCAATTCCTGCCCGTCGAAGAACACCGTGAAACGTAAGGCATTATTAACAGTACCGAAGTTGGTTTGTCTGTTGGATGGTACAACCAGATATTTATTATTGGCTATATTACCTAAGAATTCAATTTTTAATTTTGGATTAACGTCAAAGGTTAAAAATGTTTGCACGTCGAAAGCGCTTGGCCGGTATTCGCCTTTAGTATCAAGTGTTTTGAGCAAATAAGAATTGGTGCGGTAACGGCTGCCAATGCTCCACGCAACTAAGCGGTTTTTACTTATGCCTTCGAGCTGAATATTCCCTCCCAACACACTGCCCGACGCGTTGCCTTCAAATTTCAAGGGTTTGCGATAAGTAATATCTAAAACACTGCTAAGCTTGTCACCATATTTTGCTTCAAAACCACCCGCAGAAAAATTAATGTTTTGAACCATGTACGGATTAGCAAAACTAAAACCTTCCTGCTGGCCGCTTCGCACAAGAAACGGACGATACACTTCAATGTCGTTAACATACACAAGATTCTCATCAAAATTTCCGCCACGAACGCTGTATCCGCTGCTCAGCTCGTTGTTGCTGCTAACGCCGATTTGTGTTTTGATTATATCTTCCACATTAAAAGTAAGAGTTGGCAACTGGGAATAAACTTTCGGATCTATGATTATAACTTCCTGACTTCTTTTTTTAATGTCTGTTACTTCAACTTCAACAAGAGTGTTTTTAAATTTAAGACGGGGTGAATATGTAAGTTCCTGGCCGGGTTTTGCCGTAATGGTATAAGTTATCTGATCGTAACTGCTGCTGTAAAAAACAATGGTTAAATTTTTCCCCGATTCTATTGTTAAGGTGTATGCGCCGTTTTTGTCGGATGCAGTAATATGTTTAATGTTTTCTTTTACAGCCACCGAAACATCGGGTAGTGGCTCTCCGTCTACATCTTTAACAACACCGGAAATAGTTGCAGTTTGAGATTTTAAAATGCCTGAAACGAACAGGAAAAGAAATAAAATATATGTAAAAGGGGCTTTCAAACTTAATAAGATAACGAATATACTCAGTTATTATTACCTGTAAAATTAATTATTTCAAGCTTCCGGTAT
>JAOQAF010000193.1 GCA_025963735.1 Bacteroidota bacterium | reverse complement strand
TCATCAGATCTACTCTTTCGGAATCAGATCGGGCTGAGGAAAGCTTTTTTAAAAGTTCGGCTTCGCTATAGTTTTTTTGAGAAAAAAAAGAATGGCAGGTGATAATAAAGAATAGAAGCAAAAAATTTTTTGCGCGTTCAAAAGAAACAGATATGCAACGTGAGAAAGTGATAATTATATATAAAGATATTAATATAAAATTTACACGAAAGAAATTATCACAACAAACTAAAACTATAGTTTAATTCCAATAACGCATACATCATCCACCTGCTCAAGGTTGCCTTTCCATTCTTCAAATCGTTGTTCAAGTGTTTGAGCTTGTTCATCGGGCGGAGTGGAGGATAAAGATAAAAGCAACTCATCAAGTTGTTTGTATTTAAATTTTTTTCCTTTCCCGCCACCAAACTGATCGGCATATCCGTCGGTGTATAAATAAATGGTATCCGCATCATTTTTATTGAACGAATAAAGCTTAAAATTTTCATTCCTCACTCCTAAGCCTACAGGCATTTTATCTGCCGGTAAATGCGTAATGCTTTTCTCCTTCACAAGCACGGGGGCGTTATTGGCGGCGGCATAGGTTATACTACCTGAACCCGAATCAATGCAAAGTAAAATACCATCCATGCCATCCTGGCCGCCATCCTGCGATATGCTTTCAATTAAACGTTTTCGTACATGATCAAATATTTTATTTGGCTCAAGAATATTTTTTTCATTGATGGCTTCGGTTAAAAACCCTATGCTTAAAAGACTCATAAAGGCGCCTGGAACGCCGTGGCCGGTGCAATCGCAGCAGGCCACAAAAAACAGACCGTCTTTTTTTGCCGTCCAGTAAAAATCGCCGCTTACAATATCTTTAGGTTTAAAGAGAACAAAGTGCTCTTTTAAATATTGGGTAAGTTCATTGTCTTTTACCAGCAATGTTTTTTGTATACGTTTTGCATACTTCAGTGAGGCGACAATTTCCTTTTGTTTTTCTTCAATGATTTCTTTTTGTTGCGTCACCTGATGTTTCTGCTCCTCAATAATAAAGTTTTTTTCTTTTATTGCCCTGAAACGGTTGTATAAAAAAAACATAAAGGTAATTATAAACACAATTCCAATAATGAGTGAATAAACAAGATATTTCTCCTGCTTAAGTTTTGAATTGGCAAGTTCAATTTTGGTGCTGCTTATTTTCTTTTCTTCCACCTGTTGCAGGCTGTCGGCTAATAGTTTTTTATCGAAATCAAACTGCAATTGTTTTTGAAGAATTTCTTTTTGTTTATCATCATTATAAACAATGTCTTTAAGAGCGTTATGTTTATTTAAATAATAAAGTGATTGTTTATAGTCGCCAATTTTTTCATATGTAGCTGAAAGGATACTGTATATAAAAACCAATTCGCCCTGGTTGTTGGATAAAGTAGCAAGTTCAATTGTTTTTTTTCCGTAATATTCAGCGCTGTCGTATTTTTTAAGTCTGAAATAACTGTCGGCTACATTACCTAAAACATTACTTTTTATCAGATTGTTGTCGTATGCCTCAAGTGCTTCAAGGGCTTTAAAATAATATTTTAACGAGGCTTTAGCCGCAACGTTTACGGGTATGTCTTTTCTTTCAATAAATAAACTGCCCAGGTTAGTTAATATTTCGGTTACACCCTGAATGTTTCTTTCTTTTTCAAAATAATTAAATGCGGTTTCGTAAAAATACTGGGCGCTGTCGTATTTCTGTTTTTGTTTTACTACTGTTCCAATACCTGAAAGGGCAAAACCCATTTTTGCATTTTGTTTTTCTAGTGACGCTACCTTAAAAGCTTTCCTGTAATAAATAAGCGCTTTTTCATAATCATTAATGCCTTTGAATAATAAACCGGTGTTGTAATAAGATTCAAACAGAATGGTGGAATCTTTAATTTCTTCCTGAAGTTTCTGGGAACGTAAACTATAATCTATAGCTTTTTTTAAATCCGAGATATTAAGGTAAATAACGCTGATGTTATTTAAAGCGCTTGCCATACCTTTTTTATAGCCAATGCTTTTACAGATGTCGTAACTTTTGTTCTGATAAAATAAAGCTTGCTGATGATCGGCGCGGTTGATGTATGCGATGCCCATTCGCCGGCAAGCTATTGCTAATCTCTTCTGATCGTTGATTTTTGTACTTAACCTGATAGCTTTATCCCCGTACTTGAGAGCTGAATCGGTGTTGGAAAAAGAATACACGGGCCAGCACAATTCATTATAAATATCAATTAAGGTAGTGTCGTTTAGTTTTGACTTTAATAATTTATACAGCGAGTCACTTCCGCCGGATGCAAAAGAACCGAGCTTTAAAAAAATAAAGAAAACTAAACTATATAATTTAAAATTTAGCACGTCCTCTTACCAGCCAAGGATCCATGCGAAGATCAGGGGGGCAACAATGGTGGCGTCACTCTCAACAATAAATTTTGGTGTGTGAATGTCTAATTTACCCCAGGTTATTTTTTCGTTAGGCACGGCTCCTGAATAGGATCCGTAACTTGTAGTTGAATCAGATATCTGACAGAAATAACTCCAGAAAGGAATTTTATCCATTTCCATATCCTGGTATAACATAGGTACAACACATATTGGAAAGTCACCTGCAATACCTCCGCCAATCTGAAAAAACCCGATACCTTTTCCATCGCTGTTTTTGATATACCAGTCGGCCAACCATGCCATGTATTCAATACCGCTTTTCATGGTAGAAGCCTTAATTTCATTTTTAATTACATATGAAGCAAAAATATTACCCATGGTACTGTCTTCCCACCCCGGAACTACAATTGGTAGATTTTTTTCGGCAGCGGCAAGCATCCAGCTATTTTTTGGATCAATTTCATAATATTGTTTTAATTCGCCGCTATTTAATATTTTGTACATGAATTCGTGCGGAAAATAACGTTCTCCGGCTGTATCCGCGTCTTTCCATATTTTGTAAATATGTTTTTGAAGGCGGCGGAAAGCTTCTTCCTCGGGGATACAGGTATCTGTAACGCGGTTGTAATGATTCTCTAAAAGATCCCACTCATCCTGCGGAGATAACTCGCGGTAATTGGGTACACGTTTGTAATGGCTGTGGGCCACAAGATTCATAATATCCTCCTCAAGGTTTGCTCCTGTGCAGGAAATAATATCAACTTTTCCGTTGCGAATCATTTCGGCTAAAGATTTTCCCAATTCTGCGGTGCTCATAGCGCCTGCAAGGGTTATCATCATTTTGCCTCCTTCGGTTAAATGGGTTTCGTATCCTTTTGCTGCATCTACAAGTGCGGCAGCATTAAAGTGTTTATAATGGTTTGAAATAAAATTTGAAACGGGGCCTTTACCAGCGATAGTTGAATCAGACATTTTTTTTTAATTGAGCTGCAAAGATAAAATTTTTACCGGAGAAAAAGAAAGGAGAGGTATTTATTAGCCGTGGATTTCACACGTTTTGGCATATAAGCGCTTTCCGGCACTGCATCTGTGTTTTTTTACTGCTTTAGAATTGCTCTTACATTCTTTTTATAGCGTTTCTTTTTAAAACCATAATAATTAACGTCTCTGATAATTTGCCTTACATCAAAATTAAGTCCCACGGAATAATACATACCATTAAAGTTGGCAACACTGTGCGACGCCACAAATCTATACCCAAGCAGAAACGAAATACCAACCCATCGGAAAGGTTTAACAATAGGTTCTATTCCAACGCCAAAAGGAATAATTCCGCCTTTTAATTCTTTATATACTTTACCGTTAACGGTATCCTGAAATTTAATATCGTAGCCCCCAAGCCCAATTTCGAAGGGCAGGCCCAGTTCAAAATACCTTTTTTCAATTAATGAATATTTGTAAAACAATGTGAGGTAATTAAGGGAAAGCGTTCTTTCTACCGCTAAATTTCCATCTTTGGTTAAAACCGAACGTTTTGATTTTTGAGACATGCCATACAGTCCCAAAGCAAGTGTATGTCTCTCATGTAAGATTACTCCCACCTGCAGGCCTTTAAAGTTTACAGGCTGATTATTTATAAAGGAGTTTCGGTTATCTATACTTAAATATGGCCTTACCTTTTGAAAACGGTAAATGTGTGCAGAGTCTTTACGTAGTTTTAGCGTTAACGAATCTATTTGGTTTTCCTTTATCGCGCCTGATTGCGCTTGTGCCCAACAAGAAAATAATATGGAGAAAAGCAGAGCTAACCTTATCATGTTATACTTAGACCTTTAAGGTTAACAAAAGTTTAATTTAAAATCCTTTATCAAGCCTTTTTACACACTATCCTTATCATCCACCATTTCTTCAGCGTCAATAATGCCGGTACTCTGAATAAATTCTTTGTCGGTTAGTTTTTTTTCGAGCGATAATAAAAACGCAGGTAACAAAATAAGATTAGCGCAATAAGCAACAATTAAGGTAAAGGAGATCAGAACCCCCAGTGCCTGCGTGCCTCCAAAACCCGATAAAGCAAACATTCCGAATCCAAAAAACAATACAATGGCCGTATAAACCATACTAATGCCTGTTTCGCTGATGGTTAAACGTACCGCGTTCCCAATACTTAATTTATTCTTTTTTATTTCGTGACGGTATTTGGTTAAAAAATAAAGTGTGCCGTCGCTGCTTATACCAAAGGCGATGCTAAAAACCAATATGGTGCTTGGTTTAAGCGGAATGCCAAGATAGCCCATTAATCCCGCGGTAATAAGCAGGGCAACAAGACTTGGAATTGTTGAAATAAGAATCATTCTGAAAGAAGTAAACAAAGTGAGCATGAACAAGGCAATCAGAATAATAGCCAGTACAACGCTTTCTACTAAATTATTTACCAAAAATTCATTGCCTTTTAAAAATACAATGCTGTTACCGGTTATCTTTACAGCGAACTGTTCTTCTTTTGGAAACCATTGCTGCGCGTCATCATCGTAATTAAAAATAGAATCAAGACGCGGTTTTAATTCTTTGGTTATTTCCCTAACGCGGGTAGAGCCGCAATCCGCTATCTGAACACTAATGCGGGTGTAACGCTGCGTACTGTCCATAAAAGCCGAAAGCTGATTTTTCTTTTCTTTTTCCTGCTTTACATAATCAGCAATATTTTTTAATTCTGTTACTGCCGGAAGTTTATAATATTTCGCGTCACCGCCTTTATAAGCTTGGTTAAGAAATTTTACACCATCAACAATAGATAAGGGACGTGAAAATTCGGGATACTGCGTCAGCATTTTCTGCGCACGGTTAATTCTGTATAAACACCTGGCGCTGTTGGCAAATATTCCTTTTTCTTTTTTAGTATCAATTGTAATTTCAAACGGCAACACGCCTCCAAAGTTTTTTTCGAAGTGTTTAAGATCTGTTATAAGCACGTCAGTTTTGGGAATATCATCAACAACATAACCGAAAGCCCTTATTTTCATTAAACCAATTAAACTTACAATACTTATTAAAGTAACTGTTATATAAATGGTTTTACGGTGTTCCTGGGTAATAACCGAAACTTTATCAAGAATGGCGGTTAATCGTCTTCCGTCTAAATGCGTTAAATGCTTTGCCTTTGGCGTAGGTAAATAACTGAAGATAGCGGGAACTAAAATGATTGAATATAAAAAAGTAGCGATAACGTTAATTGACGATACAAGTCCGAATTCAAAAAGTATTTGATTTTCGATAGCGCAAAATACCGCGAAACCAATGGAGGTAGTGATGTTTGCAAAAAACAAAGAAACAATTGCCCTTTGAACCGCCAGATGCAGAGCTTTCATTTTGTTTTTTCCTTCCGCAATTTCTGTATGGTATTTATTAAGTATGAGAATACAGTTTGGCACACCAATTACAATAATGAGTGGAGGAATTAATCCTGATAAAACTGAAAGTTTGTATCCCAGAAGCACAATAGTTCCCAGGGTGGTTATAACCCCGCAAACTATGACCAGAATTGAAAAAATAACTGGTGAAAGAGATCTGAAAAATATAAACAGCAGGAGCGCGGTTACTAATAAAGCGAGCCCTAAAAAGAAACTTGTTTCATGCCTTATTTTACGCATTACGGTTGTGCGTATGAAGGGGAGTCCTGATTCGTAAGTGTCTATCTGCGTTTCATCATTAAATTTTTGGACCTCCAGTTTTATATTATCAACTATTTCGAGTCTTTTTTTAGAATTGAGATCTTTTTCGTTAAAAGTAACTGCCATTAACGAAGCGTTGGTTTTATTATTATAAACTATGCCTTCGTAAAATTTAAGATTGTTTATTTTAAACATAAGCTCATTAAGCTCCTGTTGCGATTGTGGGTTAGATTCCTTTATCGGAAGAAATTCAAATTTATTTAAACTGTCGTTAAGTTTTAATTCATTTAACCTGGCAATGGAAACCACGCCTTTAATGCCTTCAAGCACCTTAATATCGTTACCGAGTTTTGCCCAGGCTTGGTAAGTTTTAAGAGTATTTAGTTTGTCTTTCTGAATTCCAATTACCAGCACCGTTCCATCCTGTCCGAACTTTTCCTTAAACAAATCATAATCAAGGCTGGTTGAATCTGTATCGGGCAAAAGCCGCGCGAAGTTGTAAGTAATCTCAATCTTACTTGCATAAAAACCCATGAAAGCAGTTAGTAATCCGATTGCAATAATGAGATACAATCTGTAACGGAGAATAAAATAAGCGAGTTTCTTAACCATATTTTTAAAAACGCAATATACGGATAATAAAAAAAGAGAGCAAAAGAGATGTTTTCAGGTTAATAACTCCAACTGACGTTAAATGCAAGCTTTATACATCGTTTGAAAAAACTGCTTCTGAATGTTGAGAGAAATTTTTGGAATCTTTTAATTATTTTTTTGTATTGCCGCTTTTAAGCTGAAGGAAAAGTTAACCGGGTGAAACCCATAATGTCCTTCAAGACAATTAAAAATTTCTTGCGCAAACTCACGGGTAATTTTTTCACAGTGACTTTTTGTAAAGAAGCCATTGGCACCTAACACGTAACATTGTTCCATTTGCACAGGGCAGGCCGAAGTTGAGTACATCAGTGTGGGTATGGAACAGGTATCTTTTTTTGATTTGATCATTTTTAAAGCCTGAAATCCGTTCACCTTGGGCATATTGATATCCAGGAGAATCAAATCAGGAAAAGGTTGTTGGCTAATTAACTTTTCATTTAAATGATCAATTAATTCTTTGCCGTTTAAAACGTGTTCTGTTTGTGTGAGAGGATTTATTTCGTGAAGAATACTATTAATAAACTCAAAATCATCCGCGTCATCATCAGCAACCAAAATTTTGTATTTTCTCATCATCGCTACATAAAATTACCTGAAACATGGTAATTTAAAAAGCGTATTACTACTGAATTTGATTGTAGAAACAACAAAATTGATTGAAAAAATAATTTATTTTTTTGTACTGAAACTAACGGTTTCGGGCGAATGCGGGCTTACCTGTTTCAACACATCCTGCATGGCTTTTTTTAAATGGAGCTGTTTATGACTTTTTATATAACATCCGTTTGCCCCGGTACTTATTAGTTTTTCAGTAACTGTTGGCGTTGCGGTAGTACTGAAAATATAAACAGGAGTTTTATCGAATTCGGGACTCTTTCTTATTTTTTTAAGCACATCAAATCCGGTTAGCAAAGGCATATTTAAATCCAAAAGAATGCAATCGGGTTTAGGCTCACCACAGTTCTTATAAGTGCCTTTTCTCTGAAGATATTCGATAAGTTGCAGCCCATTATAAACGGATGTGATTTTATGATTCGAATTTATTTCCCAGATAGCCTTTTTCATCATGAATTGATCGACTTCGTCATCATCAGCAATAACAATATTTAATAAATGTTCGTTGGATTTTTCCATGTTTAAAATTAGCTAATTGGTGGATGTGGCGTTTGTGTAGTGTTAATGGTGTTATTACCGGAAGGATGGTACAAGCCATTATTTATAAGAAAATCATAGGCAGTTTGTTTTTTTGCGTGTGCAAATTCAAACTGCACCTGATACCTTTTTTTGCTTTTCAATTCTCTTTTAGGAGACCGTTTTTGTCTTATCTTAATGGCTGTAAGTATATCCACATATCCGTGGCCTGTATGTGCTGATTTATTTATCCAGCAGGAATAAGCTGATCTTATTTCTTCTGCTTCCTCTTTGGTATATAAATCATCGGGTATCATATAGAAAGGTTTTATTAAAGTTACCAAAATCTTGAAATGGTTTTTATAACGGTTCTTGATTTTGTAAAAAAATCCTGTGCCAGTATAAATTTATTGTTTATATAAAGTAGCTATAAATTCTCTCTGTTCTTACTATACAGGCCAATGGCTAAAAGGAGGATAATAGTGGCGGCAATAAAAATCTACAATCATCAATTAACGTAATTCGCACGTTGATTAACGTAAATGAAGAAAAAACGATTTAGAAGTTTACAGGATAAAAAAAGAAAGTTTTAATCCCCAGTAGTTTTCAGCTTTATATTTGGATAAAAACGAAGCAGAACTCACTTTTTTAAGCGCGATAGATGTTTGTTGTTTACCATCATCGAAATAAAGCGAGGCATTTGACAAATTGTTTGCTTCATAATAAATGCTCAATGCCCCGCTGTTTAAATGATTAACAGATTTATTGGATTTTGAAAAAGTGCTTTGAAAGCCTCTGAATAAAATAAGTTCGGCCCCAACCATGGAACGTCTTAACTGAAAAATATTATAATCATTTTTGATTGTGGCAAGGCCTGATGCTCCCTGCAAATGTGAGCGGGTAAAACCTGTATATAATTTTAAAACAGGGCTGTAACGGTAGGGCAGTTTTAATAATACCCCGTAGTAAAGGGAGTAGTTATGAAAAGAGTTCATTTCGCAGCCCGGAGCCGTTAATGATTTTCCTGTATGTTCTGCCATAACTCTTGAGAAGGACGATGCCACTGCGGAGTCTAGAGTACTTAAGCCGGCCTCGGGATTATAGGTGTTTTGATAATCGTTAATAAAATTTGAATTAAATGAAGTTGACCAAAGACGGTCCATCAGTGCGTAGCCTCCGTAAATTGCAACTACGGTTTTTGTGGAAAAAAATTTCGCGGCGTTAATACCGGCTTCAATATAAAGTCCGTGGCCCGAATTAATGATGGTGGCTTTATTTAAAGGCAGCTTATAACCTGCGGTAAATAAAAACAATGAACTTTCATTGCTCGGTCTAAAACATTTGAATCTGCATGAATCTTCACCCGTTAAACCCGCAGTTCCACTAAGGGAAATCAGCATTGCAGCGAGTATGTAAATAAATTTATTGTGGTACTGACTCATTATTTTATCATCCCGTTTTTTACCGCAAATTTTATTAAAGTAGCTGTATTAGTGGTACCTGTTTTGGTCAACAAGTTTTTTCTGCGCGTTTCAATAGTTCTAACACTGGTAAATAATTTTTGTGCCATCTCGGTATTGGTTAAGCCTTCCGCTATAAGATTCAGAACGTCTCTCTCGCGATCAGTAATTGCGATATTTGTTTTAACCGGGTTTCCAATAAAACCTGAGGCAGCTTTGTATTTGGCAAGCATGTTCATAGTAAACTCAGGCCCCATGTACATGCCATCATTACCGATTTTGCGAATGGCAAAAATCAATTCTTCCCTGGAAGTGTTTTTTAATATATATCCGTTTGCGCCCGCTTCAAGAAGATTTATTAAATAACTTTCATGATCGTGCATGGATAGTATAAGAATTTTCACATGGGGAAAAATTAGTTTAATTTTTTGGGTACACTCCAGTCCGTTCATAACCGGCATATTCATATCCATAAGAACAACCTCAGGATGATAGCGTGCAATCTGATCAAGCGCTTCCATGCCATTGGCGGCTTCTGCTACTACTTGCACTGCAGGTTCGTCCTCCAGTAACGCCTTTATCCCATGACGGACAATATCATGGTCTTCTACCAATAGTACTTTTAAAGGTTTTTTACTCATTTTATTCACACTTATTATTCAATTAAAAAATCAGGCCCGACAGCGGCTTTAACCAAGGGAGAGTTACTTGTGTTTCTTAAACAAAAATAAATAAAAAACTAAAATTTTAGATTGTGGTAACTACTAATACGCTATGCGGTAAATACGTAAAAGTAAGGTTAAATGGTAAATAAACATGGCATAATCTTTTACCTCTTTTTTAAATAACATTTAAAAAAATATAAATATGAAAAAAAGATTCTTATTAGTTGCATGTCTTGTTGCTTCCTTTGCTATGGTTGCTCAAACAGGCGGAGGTTCAACAAGCGGAAGCGGGTCTGGCGGAAGTACAGGTTCATCAAAAAGCGGTCACGGTGGCCACCATAATTCTGGAAGCACCGGTTCAACAAACAACGGGTCTGGCTCAACCGGAAGTACAAACAGTACCGGGTCTACTAACAGTACAGGCTCTACAGGAAGCACAGGCTCTACAAGAAGCACAGGCTCTACCAGCAGCACAAGTTCAACTTCAGGTACTAGTTCTACAAAAAGCACAAAATCTACAAGTGGTACAAGAGGGACTTCTGGAACAAGTGGTTCTACTTCAGGAAGCGGATCAGGAAGCAGTGGATCAGGAAGCGGATCGGGAAGTGGCTCTGGAAGCGGATCAGGAAGCGGTTCCGGAAGCGGATCTGGAAGTACTTCGGGTGGAGGTTCAGGAAGCACTACGCATTAAATCACTTTAAAGTCACCTTCGGGTGACTTTTTTAGTTTATTAATTTTACAATACTCTCTCCTTCTCTCACGTTTTTTTTTAAAAAGCTTATATTAGTGTTGAAATATTAAGTTGAATGAACAAAGCAAAAAAAGCTGTTACATCAGGTAAGTCTCTTAAAAAAGCAGCTCAAAAGAAAGTATCCAAAATAGAAAACGTTATCGTTAAAAATGATTTTCCTGTGGTTGGGATGGGGGGCTCAGCCGGGTCCTTACAGGAGTTTGAAAAATTCTTTTCACGTATGCCACCCAACCCCGGAATGGCTTTTGTGGTCATCATGCATCTTGATCCAAACCATAAAGCACGCGTAGTTGAGTTGCTCCAGAATTTTACAAGTCTACCCGTTCAGGAAGTAAAAGACGGTACATTGATAGAAAAAGATAATGTTTATGTAATACCTCCTAACGCAGATATTGGCATTCACAACCGCACTTTGTTATTATTATCTGCCTCCCGGCCCAAAGGTATTGCAATGCCTATAGATCATTTCTTTCAAAGTCTGGCGGAGGATCAGTGGAGCAGGTCAGTGGGCGTAATTTTTTCGGGAATGGGTACGGATGGTGAAACCGGAATTAGAATGATAAAGGAAAAACTAGGTATGGTAATGGTACAGGATCCTTTAACAGCGCAATATGACAGTATGCCTAAAAGCTCTATTGCTACAGGCCAGGCAGACTATATCCTGCCTTCTGAAGAAATGCCGTTAAAGCTGATCCAGTACCTGAAACATCCCGCGCTTTTTGAAGAGCATAGCCTTCAGGCAATTTCTGACGCTAAAAATACCAACGCTTTTCATAAAATTTTAATGATATTAAGATCCCAAACCGGGCATGATTTTTCTTTATATAAAAAAAATACGATAATGCGTCGCATAGACCGTCGCATTGCATTTCATCAGTTACCGGATTATTCTTACTACGTAAATTTTTTAAAGGAAAACCCTGTTGAAGTAAATGTACTTTTTAATGAATTATTGATTGGAGTTACTAAGTTTTTCAGAGATGCAGAATCATTTACCGCGTTAAAAAAACATTTGTTTCATGTACTTAATCAAAAAGATGAAGGCGACCCTATACGAATATGGATTGCAGGATGTTCAACAGGTGAGGAAGCTTATAGCATTGCCATTCTGGTTATGGAATACCTTGGCTCGAATAACCGCGTTAAACCTTCTGCTGTTCAGATCTTCGCTACAGATCTTGACAGCGAAGCCATAGAACACGCGCGTGTTGGTTTTTACTTTGAAAACATTATCGCGGATGTGTCGCCTGAACGCATAGATAAATTCTTTATAAAAAAGAATGGAGGTTATCAGGTAAAAAAAGAGTTGAGAGAACTTATTGTTTTTGCGCAGCATAATATAATTAAAGATGCTCCTTTTACACGCCTCGATCTATTATCCTGCCGTAACCTGATGATTTATCTGACTACAGAACTGCAAAATAAAATTATGCCCGTTTTTCATTATTCGATAAATCCAAATGGTTTATTGTTTCTTGGGCCGGCCGAAACAATAGGCGAATTTACCGACGTATTTAAAATTATAGACGCTAAATGGAGAATCGCGGCACGAAATGAATCCGGCGCGACTCTTAACAGGATAATTGATTTTCCCTTTAATATTTCAACCAACAGGCAACCTATAAGTGTAGAGCTGAAGCAAACTAAAAAATCGTCATTACAAGACCGGTTTCATAAAGTTTTGCTTGAAAATTATACACCTGCTGCCATATTAATTAACGAAAAAGGAGATATACTTTATATTAATGGTAAAACCGGAAAATATCTTGAATTGAGTTCGGGGGAAGCAGTAATGAATATTCATCATGTAGCGTGAGAAGAACTTAAATATGCTTTAAGCACCGCGGTTCATCAGGCACGCACAAAAAAGGAAACCATTAAGGTTAACAATATTAAAATAAAGGATAACGAAGTCATTACCTACGTTACCCTTATCGTATCACCTGTTACAGATTCACTCCTCCAGGATCCGGTTTTGATTTTGTTTGAAAACAGCGAAATGTTGCCTGATGAAGCAAAAGAACCCGTAAGAAAAAAAGACAATTTAAGTGTCTCTCTGGTTGAAGAACTTGAAAAGGAGCTTATGTACACCAAGCAGCAACTTCATAATACAATTGAACAAATGGAGACTTCGGTGGAAGAATTAAAGTCAACCAATGAAGAATTGCAAAGTACAAATGAGGAATTGCAAAGCACAAATGAGGAATCATTAACCACCAAAGAGGAAATGCAGTCTCTTAATGAAGAATTAATGACCATTAACATGCAGTACCAGTCGAAGGCTGAAGAGCTTACACAGCTTAATAACGACATGAAAAATTTGTTGGACAGTACCCAGATTGCGACTATATTTTTGGATAATGATCTTAACATACAGCGCTTCACGCCACAGGTGACTAAATTATTTAACGTTATACATACTGATGTTGGCCGGCATATAACCCATGTAGTTTCAAATTTTGAAAACACATCCCTGAAAGACGACATTCATGAAGTACTTGATAAATTAAAAAGTAAAGAGATGGATGTACGTACGAAAAGCGGAGAGTGGTATAATCTTCGGATAGTACCTTACCGTACACTTGATAATTTTATCCGTGGGGCTATTCTTACCTTTAACCAGGTAACGGCTTTAAAAGAAATAGAAAGTAAATATAAACTAACCCTGCATTCATGGAAAATTTTAATGAATTCTATAAGTGCCCCATGCGCCATAATAAGTGAAAATAAAAACTTACTGGCGGTAAATAATAAGTTTGCAAATATATTTGATATAAGCACCGGAGAGGCCGATAGCAAAATAATTACTCAGTTACTTAATAAAAATGCACGTCCACAAATTGATAAATTGTTTAAGGAATTAACGGTTAAAAAAGCGGATAAAGGAGAAGCGACTATTACTCTAGGGGGTAAAAAATATGGGTTATATGCGGAAATTATTAAAAGCGAGACTAATAATACTTTCATTTTATTTTTAAAAATTAAAGGTCTATTACGTGAAAAAAGAAAAAAGTAAGGGAAGCGCTACTGTTTTTAAACTAATTGATTCCCTTGAGATTCAGTCAGGGAAAAGGATTGATGAAGCGGGTAAGGGAGAAAGTGATAAATATAAAATTGATGAATTACTTCATGAGTTGCAGGTTTACCAGGTTGAACTGGAAATGCAGAATGATGAATTGCGAATTTCACAGGAAGCTCTTGAAAAAGAACGGCTTCGGTTTTTGAATTTATTTAATCTGGCGCCTGTAGGTTATTTTATTTTAAACAGGTCGCTGATAATTAATGAATGTAATAATGCGGGTTTGGATCAATTGGGTCGTGAAAGATCATATGTGATTAATAAACGATTTGTTCATTTTTTACCTCCTGAAAATTTTCAGGAGTTCTATTCTTTTATCAACCGGCTTATTAATTCTAAAAAAAAATTAAGTTGTGAAACACAATTAAAAAGCCGCGAGGGCAAAATATTTCATGTTCTTCTGGAAGGTAGCGTTATTTCGAATATTGGAACCAATGAACCTTCATTTTACTTCGCAATTATTGACATAACAGAAAAAAAACAAGCTGAAATTGAGCAAAAAGAAATGACTGAACGACTGGAGATGGCCCTCAGGGCTTCATCAACAGGAACCATTACAATTCACATGGTAACCATGGATGTGAAACTGGATAACTTTGCCCTTGAAATCATGGGACTGGATAATAAATTTGCCAGAATAAAATTCGCAAACTTTATTAAAATATTTTCTTTAAAAGACCGCAGCTTGCTTGAAAAAACAATTCGTAAAGCGAAGGAAGAAGAATTTGAATTAAATCTTGAAACCAGAATAAACGTTAATAGCGAAGTACGGGTAATAGAAATAAGAGGACATATAAAAGGAAATGATTTGAACCGGACTTTTGCGGGCCTTATAACGGATATTAGCAACCGAAAAAAATTACAGGAAGAAACCGAAAGCTTAAAAATTGCACATAATAAACAAATGCTTAATGCTGTTATAGAAACCCAGGAAAATGAACGGAGGCGCATTAGCAGTGCGCTGCATGATAGCGTAGGACAGTTGTTATATGCCACAAGTCTTAACCTTAGCAGAAGCGGCATTGAACACAAAGCGGTTGATAATGCCAGTAAACTATTGAATGAAGCTATACGCGAAACCAGAAACATTTCATTTGAACTGGCGCCTTCCATTTTAACGGACTATGGTCTTGAAGTGGCTTTAAAAGAAATGATAAAGCGAATTTCTATCCCCTCACTTAAACTACAACTGAATATTTCGGGATTAAAGGAAAAGCTGAACCCCGCTTGTGAGCTCTTTATATTCAGAATAGTGCAGGAACTACTCAACAATATAGTAAAGCATTCTGCAGCTACACAAGCGCAGGTAGATGTGATAAAAAAAGGTACTACAATACATATAACGGTTAAGGACAATGGCATCGGTATGAAGACTGCAAAAAAAATGACATTGGGTACAGGTTTATTAAGTATCCGCAACCGGGTTGAACTTTATGAAGGTTCCTTTAAAATTTCATCCCTAACAATGAAAGGTACGGAAGTGAATATTATCCTTCAGAATATTAAATAACAATTATGGAACGTTTTAATTATATTATAGTAATAGGGGCCTCGGCAGGAGGGATTAACGCCGCTATTGAATTATTATCAAAGCTTAATAAGAACATCAACGCCGCGGTTTTTATTACTTTTCATTTGTCGAAGAAATCAAATGCAAAAATACTGGCAAGGGCTTTACAAAAACATACTCAGTTAAAATGTATTGAAGCTACGGACAAGCTTAAAATCCAGAAAGGATGCGTATATCTTGCACCTGCTGATTCGCACCTTTTTATAAAAAAAGGCACAATGCTCCTGACTAAAGGACCTACCGAGAATCGATGGCGTCCATCCATTGATGTATTGTTTAGATCAGAGGCTGTTGCATATGGAACCAAAACTGTAGGTATTATTCTTTCCGGTTTAATGAATGATGGTACTTCGGGTATGCATGCCATTAAAAAATCAGGAGGGACATGTATAGTGCAAGACCCTAATGAAGCGGAATTTAATGATATGCCTTCAAGTGTACTAGATCATGTAAAAGTTGATTATACAGCGTCTGTTAACGATATGGCCTATGTGCTGGAGGATGTTGTTTCAAAAAAACCCAAAAAACAGATTGTTATTCCGCCGGAAATAATGACGGAAACCGCTATAACAGAAAAAATGGCAGGGGAAATAAATGATTTAAAAAAGATAGGTTCACATACTAATTATATTTGCCCGGATTGCGGAGGCGGGCTTTGGCATATTAAGAAAGATGCAATAAATCGTTATCGTTGTCATACCGGCCATGTTTATAATGAAACAGTTTTACTTGAAAAACAATCAGAAGCACTTGAAGAATCATTATGGACAGTTTTGCGGATTATGGAAGAGCGACGGAATTTGTTAAATGAAGCAGCCAAACATAATGAGAAAAAAGATAAAACATTATTTGAACAATATACAAAAGACGCGAAAGATATTAAGGGATATATAGAGCGTTTAAAACCTATGCTTGCGAAAGTTTCAGACAGATAAAATTTTTTGGATTGATGTCGGTTCAAAAAAGGTAAATTTAAAAAGACTTCTTTTATTCTAATAGAATGTTTTATCGCGTAACAATTATTAGTCTACGAGGTGTTTTTGATTTATTCATTATATTTTATAACAGCTTTAAATTATAAAACAAAGGCCGGAAAGCGCAAATGGACTCTTCTTGCAGTAAGAATGATTTAATTTTTCGGATGTTTATTTCATTTTAGCAAAAGTTTCTACGCCTTTAATTAATGTTTCCACTTCCTGCGGGGTATTGTAATAGCAAAATGAAGCTCTTATTAACTGTTTTACACCAAGTACCTTCATTAACGGTTGCGCAGTTAATTCACCCGCCCTTAAAGCAATGCCCCATTTATTATGAAGGTATCGCTCCAGTTTTTTAACATCCTTTCCCTCAATATCAAAGGAAATCAAAGGCTCCTTATTATCGGATGTACCAAAAATTCTGACATTTTTTATTTTTGATAATCCCTCGGTGGCTTGCTTTAGCAATTGAACTTCATACTGCGAAGTGTTCGCAAGATTTATTTTTTTTGTATAATCGATCAGAGTCCCGAAGGCAATTATTTCAGCAAAAGGCGGCGTACCGCCCTCAAATTTCTTTGGAATGCCTGTGTATGTGGAGGAAGAAAATGTTACTGTATCAGCCATTTCAGCCCCCCCAATAAGTGGCGCAATCTTATTCAGCCATTCTGTTTTGCCGTACAACACCCCAAGCCCGGTTGGTCCGCCCATTTTATGACAGGAGAAAGCATAAAAGTCACACCCCAGATCTTTCATGCTTACCGGCATGTGAGGTGCTGCCTGAGCGCCGTCTACCATCACTGCCACTCCTTTTGCATGTGCCAGCGCGCATATTTTTTTTATTGGCAAAATGGTTCCAAGTACATGCGATGAATGTGGTATACTGATGATACGTGTTTTACCGGTTATCATTGAGTCAAGTTCGTTGAGATCAATTTCGCCTTTACCGGTAATTGAAATGGTTCTCAACACAGCACCGCTTTTTACACACGCCATTTGCCAGGGAATAATATTGGAATGATGTTCCATTTTTGTAATGAGAATTTCATCTGCCATATTTAGAATAGCATCAGCGAAACCGTGGGCAACTATGTTAGTACCTTCAGTTGTACCCCTGGTAAATATTATTTGTTTGGGAGATGACGCGCCAATAAATTTGGCTGTTTTTCGTCTTGTTAGTTCAACTGCAACTGTGGTAGTTTTACTAAAGGAGTGCTGCTCATTTGGTTTTGCATATTGCTTCAGGTAATATTCCTTTAATTTTTCAATAACAACCTTAGGTTTATGTGTGGTAGCTGCACTGTCAAAATAAATCATTGGCTTACCCCCGGGTTTACTGGCAAGCATCGGAAAGTCTCTGCGTAATTTTTTTACGTCTATTTTTACGTTTGTTTTTGTCTGTACACGAACGGTTAGTTTTTCAGTTTTGCTTTTCTTTAAATATGTATTCACTTTCGACGGATTAAAACCTACTGCTCCAACCGCTTCTTTTAATTTTTGTTTTGAGCAGTTGAATTTTTCAGTCCAATACCTGACTTCGTAATCCTCGTTAATATTTATCCGAGCAGAATCCTGTGGTCCCTTTTGTAATTTGTTATCGGGCATTGTTTATTTGTATTGAATTATTACTCCTTATTTTTTGAATGTGGCTTTGTACTTAAATATTTTAGAATTTCTGTATTAAAAAGCGCAGCATCTTGGTACATTAAGAAATGCCCCGCGTCCTTTAACCTGATAACTTTTATATTTGAAATATTGCCTAAAACTTTATCAATTAGGGTAGTGTAACTTTCATACCGTAAATAATTGTAAGGACTCACTTTATCTTTTTCTCCTATTAATACAAGGCATGGCTGTTGTATTTTATTTATAATATCTGTAACAGGTTCGAACAACATTCCGTGGGTTGATTTTAAAAGCATGTTGCTAAATTTTTCGCCTTCATTTTTATAAAAAGCAAGTTTGGAAATTAATTCGTCGCTATAGGCGTGGTTATAACAACAGCCTATTAAAAAAGTAAGACGATTATTCACAAAGGATAGCCCGCTATAAGAAATAGCGCACATTAAATTAGCGAGGTAACTTCGCTCGTGAAAAAAATAAGGTTCAATTCCCGCAGGTGAAACGAGTACTAAATTTTTAATAAGTTCAGGCTTTAAAAACGCTGCTATAACTGCAATTTGTGCGCCCATGGAGTGACCCACAACCACAACGTTTTTTAATTGCAGTGTACTGATAAATGAATTTAGAATACCGGCATAAAAATCCATACTATATGTGAAATCTGATTTTTTTGAATAGCCATGTCCCGGCAAATCAATTGCAATACAACGTGAGGTTTTTGAGAGTTCGTCAATGTTATTGTCCCAAACAGGTATTCCAGAGCCTATACCATGTAGGAATATTAATGTTTTATTTTTTGGTCTGCCGGTATCGGTAAAAGCTAATTCTATTTCATTGATATTAACGGTTTTTACCCGGTATTTATAATTAACAACAACTCCGGGTTCTTTGGCACAAAGAGATAGCTCTCTGTTATAAGGTTCTGTGATGGGAGAACTCCTTAACATTTTCAAGAAATTGATCATCTTATACCATTTCGTTTTCAAGTTTACTTATTCGTGTTCGCAGGTCCTGATTAAGTTTGTGGATTTCTTCCAAGTCCGACTTTAATGTTATGGGCAGGGGTTTCAAAAATCCCTCCAGTTGCTTTTCATTCATTTTACAAATTTCGGAATGAAGGCTAACCAGATCTTCCTGGAGCATTACATATTCTTCTGTATGGAAAAGCAAAGCAAATTCTTTTTCATTAACAGCAAGCCACTCATTATAAAATTCTTCATTGTTAGGTATTTGTTTGTTGTTAATGATACGCTGATAAATTTCAGCTGTAAGTTTTTCAAGCGCGATTAAAGATGTATTACTTAATATAAATTGCATGCGTGATGCTTTAATCTGATACTTGTTAATGGTTTCAGCTTGTGATGTGCAAATGCGAGGATCTGTGAGTGAAAAATAATTATTAAAGTTATAGAAAGGATTTAGGCTTTTTTGGTAAGTATTTAAAAGCTCTATGTACCACCTACTCACTATATGTGGATGCTTTTTTGAAACAGAATCAAAAGATAAAAAATTGCCTGCTTCAGGGCCAATGGAGTACATCGAATTAATAAATGTATTTATTAATGAATAAGTAAATACGTTATATTGGTTTAACAGTTCATGCACATCTTTCAGACGGTCTAAAACATCTTCTCCAGGATTCTTTGTCTCATTATTGATGACAGAAAAAAAAGGAATATTCATTTTGTCACTGCTAAAATTTCCCCAAACATGTTGAATCAGTTTATTGTAATTATCAATGCAGGTCTTATTTAATTTGCGGATCATGTTTACTGCTTCCTCCCGATCTTGTTTGATATTAGAAATTGTTTTTTTCCAGTTGTTCAACATGTTACTGTTAACTTCAGTCCAGGTATCAAAAAAAGTCTCCTTTGTTTCCATGTAGTTTAGGTTTTTAATTTTTAAAGAAGAGAAAAATATTTATGCCCGGCAGAATTTAAATAAAAAGTATCAGAAAGCTATTTATTGGCAGGAAGAAAAAAAGATTATGCTCTGGAAATGAGCCTGTAAGAACAAAAAATTATTATACGCTAATCAACAAAAGTATTTCACACATCTGAGGAATATCCCTAGCTTGAATTTTATTCAGGTTGGAATCTTGTTATAGCCGGAGCAATAAAAATGCTAACTTAAAATGAAAAAAAGCCTTCATATAGGTGAAGGCTTTTTAAATTTTAAACCAGTTGGATTTAGTGTGTTGAACTGCTTCCCGTTGAACTGCCGGTTGAGGAAGAGGCGTCCTGAGATGTTGAACCTGTTGAACCGGTTCCGTTCATAGAACCCTGGTTATTGGTTGATCCTGTGCTTCCGCTGGTTCCTGTAGTGCCGGTTGTTCCTCCACCATTATCCATTGATGAAGTGTTGCCCGTAGTACCTGAGTTGTGGTTGGTAGTATCGGACGACATACCCGAGGTGGAATTTGTTGTACCCGCAGAATCATTCTTAGTATCAGAATGGTTGTTACTGCAACTGGTAATAAAAATAGTTCCGCATAGCAGGCCTGATGCAAGAATAAAATTAAAAAGAGTTTTTTTCTTCATTTTTTTGGTTTTAATTGTTGTTTAAAAATTGGTTTTTTGAACCTTCAAAGTTCAGCTTAAATAAGTGAAAAACATATGCCCTATTTTTTAATGGTGAAGTGTGGAAGATGTGTAGCAGTTCGTTAAAGTATTTCACACATATTAGAGTGTTTTTTATTTTTCTTTTGGAATGATGCAAATGCTACCGTCGATTTCTATAATGGCATATTTAATATCGCTGATATGCGTTACTTTTTGCTGACGGGCGGCAACTAATAAATCTTCTTCACAGATTCTGGCTTCTTTCATACGCTGTTCAAATTTATTTCCGTCTTTTACAATAAGTGTTGGTACATCATCTATTATTTTTGCAGCCCTTTTATTTCTCGCTTTTAGTATTGCAAAACCCATATGTATAATAGCGAGTGTAAAGGCCTGAATAATACCATTTGTACTTGATTTATCTTCTCCTTTCAAAACTTCAGCCACTGATGAACTTATTAAAAAAATAAGAATTAAACCAAACGGTGTGGCTTCATTTAATGTGCGTTTACCGCTGATTCGGAAAATCAAAAACAGAACGAAATAAACTAAAACGGAGCGTAAAACTGATTCCATTACGGATAAATTAATTGGTTAATTGTATAAATGCTTTTCCCATTACTGATTGTAAACATAAGATTGCCGGCTTCTTTTGGCATTGTATTAAAAATAATTTTATGTGTTCCTTTTCCGGTTTGACGGAATTTGTAAACCAAACTTCCTTTATCAAAACCCGACATCACAGGATTCGGTATTATCTTTTCAAAATTAATTTTATCAAAATAATTGCTGCTGAATTTTAATGTTATATCAGTTGAATCAGAATTATTAATGTAAATCTCATAACCGTACTTTTATTAGCCCTGAGGATACTTTCGTATAATACCTCCAGATCTGTTCCATTGCCCTTTCTTTTCTTTGTCCAGCCCGCAAAACCAAAAGCTCCAAAAAGCGCGCCAATCACAAATAATAACAGTATTACCGCTGTTACTCTCTTTATTAATTTCCCTCTTTCCTGGAAACTTACATGATCGGTAAACTGCATGTCGGTTTTAATTTCCTCCATATTTCGCTTAAAATTGATGCAAAAAATTATCTTTAAATTCTTGTTCTTTTTAACGCCCCTTCTTTGAAAAAATAAAGACGTGTTCAGATCCTGAACCAAAATAAAACATCTGTGCCAATTGTAATCACTTATTTATATATTAAACATGTGCACAAAAAAGGTATTTCACACATCCAAAATAATTTAATTTATTTAATAGAATATCTTTTAAATATGGACTTTGAATCACAGTGAGTCTATAATTTGTTTCGAATAAATGCTATTGTATAACTGTTACTCATGGTATGAAAATTGTTTGATACCCTTTCGATGAGTTTACTTGAACAAATTATTCCAAAACAAAAAAAAGGTTCTCATACCGGCGCAACTTCCAAAGTGGAACTTGATTCAAGGCTTGCAGCGATAGTGCGATTCGATGAAGCCAAAAAACGCATAATTGATATTAATAATTGGTATAAGTTGTGCGGTAAAAAAGGGGCTGAATTTACTTTAACTGATGAGAACGGAATTCCACTTAATGTGGTGATGCCTAAAATTGGAAATCTGATTAGAATAAAGCTGCCGGCGCCTCCTAACCCTAACGGGGAGGGTTACGACTGGGTTCGGATAGAAAAAGTTGAAGAGGAAAAAAACAAGTTAAAAGATGAGGAGTTATTTGGCTTTAGAGTTAGGCCCGTACAAAAT
>JAOQAF010000210.1 GCA_025963735.1 Bacteroidota bacterium | reverse complement strand
ACCATTTATTTTTACCGGACTACTTATGAGAATATTAATAATAAACAATTGTTGCAAAAAAAAAGGATGGGTTAACACATTGTTTAATAGAAACGGTTATCGTCTTATGGTGTTTGTTTTTATTGTTTCTCCGGCATGGGTGTTGTCACAAAGTAAAACAAAACTTCGGGAACTAAGTCCCGACAGGCCACACCAAACCGAATCTCCAATTACGGTTGATAAATGGCACATTATGTTTGAAGCAGATCTTATAAATTTTGCAAAAAAAAATATTGATAATGAGCCATTAAATACCCTGGGTGTAGGTTATGGAAACCTCAAATTTGGATTTCATAAAAGAATGGATATTGAAGTTATTTCCGGCATTTGTTCAAAGGATATTTATAAAAACACCAGCCTTCCCACCAAAACAAATTACCTTTCAGATTTCACATTTCGTTATAAATTAAACATACTTGGTAATGATTCCGGTGATCTTGCCATTGCCATTATGCCAATAATACGGACCACCAACTTTTTTAATCAAAAGGGTGAAATTCTAAATGGAGGAATACTTATAAATGCAGAACGGGAGATTGCAGGTAAATTTGGTTTAGGTTATACCGGAGGATTATCCTCCTTCTCTTTTAAGCCATACATGAAACAATATGAGATTTTTTCGACGCTAAGCTTTGATTATAAACTTGCCGGACATTTCAGAAGTTTTGTAGAGGGTTCTTACCGCTATAATCAATCGGCTGAATTCCTACACACGTATTCGTTTGATGCGGGAGTTACCTTTACACCCTTACCCAACCTGCAATTCGACGGTGGATTCTATTTTTATATGCCCGCAAACAGCCCTTTTATATTTATTGGAGGCACCATACGTATTTAAACGAAGAAGTGCTATTTGTCAGACCGTACTTCCCCTGGCCTGATTCCTAATTTATTCAGAATATTATCAAGATCCGCCAGGTTACTTATAAATCTTTTTACCGATTGGCTTGAGGATTCGTTAATTAAAGTTGGGCAGGCAATTAAATCATATTTTTGAACGTACCAGGGCTGCTTGTACACATCTATTACCTCAAGGCTATAATTATTTGTAAGGTATTTAACGCACACATCGTTAATGTTTCTTATTGCTGTTATTGAATTTTCTGACATTCCGGAAACAAATAATTTTAACCGGTAAATTTCATTCTTACTTCCACTTTCCATAGTACTTAGTACATTTAAATTCTTGCTGCTTGATAATTAAAACATGATACCAGGTGTAAAACTAAAATGTTGTAGAAAAAGCGTGAATTGTTTTTCACATAGCAGTTAGTAAATCTGAAAGATTTATATAAATTTCCTCGCTAAGCCCACGTAATTCCTGTTTTATCGAATAATTACATTCACAGTTATTCAAGTATTTACATTTACATTAAACCTTATTTTTATGTGGTGGCAATACGTATTAGTTTTCTTTGGCGCATTTTTATTTGATGTCGTTCCTTTTCCTTTTCTTCCTGCCTTTACCATTATGTTGTTTTTACAAATAGTGTTTGATCTTAATATTTGGGTTGTTTTATTTGTAGGGGTAGCGGGATCTATTCTCGGCAGATTCACGCTTTCACTCTATATATCCAAGATCTCTGACAGATATTTTAAGGACGGGAAAAAAGAGGATGTACGTTTTTTGGGAAAAGAAATGAAAAAGAAGGGGTGGAGGAGTCAGCTGGTTATTCTTGCTTATTCTTTGCTGCCTTTGCCTACTACGCCTCTATTTGTGGCCGCAGGCGTTGCAAAAGTTAAACCGATATATGTAATTCCCGCTTTTTTTATTGGTAAATTAACCAGCGATACCATAGCCCTTTCGATGGGTAAATATGCATCAGAAAATCTCGACAGTTTAAAGTCAAATATTTTTTCGTGGCAATCAATTACAGGCTTATTAGGCAGCGTGCTGCTTCTTTGTGCACTATTATTTATTGATTGGAGGACCTTAATTCAGAAGAAGAAATTTGTTTTTAAATTCAAAATATTTAAATAATATTCAACTGATCTGTTTCAGGATTCCTTTAGATTCTTCAGTCAAAATTATTGGATTGGAATTACTAAAACTTTAAATTAATTTATTTGGTAAAAGACGATTGAATGAGATTGTCTAATGTGTAAATTTCGTCCCATTTTTCCTGAGTTATCAGCTTCCGGTTTAAAACAGTAATATCATGAACAGACTTCCCTGTTTCCAATGCTTCTTTGGCGATAGAAGCGGCGGTTTCATATCCCAGAACAGGATTAAGCGCGGTAACAATACCAATACTGTTCATCACAAAATCTTTACAAACCTTTGGGTTAGCAGTAATTCCTTCAACGCATTTTGTAATTAATGTGTTCACCGCGTTTTTCATGTATTCAAGAGACGTGAACAAACTAAAACTAATAACAGGTTCCATCACATTGAGTTGTAATTGCCCTGCCTCAGCGGCCATGGTAATTGTTACGTCTGCGCCTACCACGTAAAAAGCGGTTTGACTAACCACTTCAGGTATAACGGGATTAACCTTTCCCGGCATAATGGATGAGCCGGGCTGCATTTTTGGAAGGTTAATTTCATTTAAGCCACATCGTGGCCCGGAAGATAACAGGCGCAGGTCGTTACATATTTTTGAAATTTTCAGAACGCTTCTTTTGAGTGTACCTGAAAGCTGAACATAATCGCCGGTGTCGGAACTGGCATCAATAAGGTCTTCGGCAAGTGTTACTGGTATACCGGAAACTTCAGCTAGATATTTGGTAACCAGCTGCGGGTATTTTTCAGGTGCGTTAATGCGTGTGCCAATGGCCGTGCCACCCATGTTACAGGAAAGCAAAAGGGTTTGAACTTCCCGCAGGCGTGAAATATCGCGTGTGATGGTACTTGCAAAACCATGAAACTCTTGTCCAAGCATCATAGGAACCGCATCTTGTAATTGGGTTCGTCCCATTTTTAGCACATCCATAAATTCTTTTCCTTTTTTTGTAAAAACATTTTGCAGTTTTTCAAGCGATTGGATATAGGAATTCATCTTAAAATACAACGCAATTCTTAAAGCTGTAGGATAAGTGTCGTTAGTGGATTGCGAACAGTTAACATCATTGTTAGGATGTAAAAAGTCATACTCTCCTTTTTGATAACCCAGAAATTCCAAACCAATATTTGTTATCACTTCATTTACGTTCATATTAAGGGAGGTGCCGGCGCCGCCCTGAATAAAGTCCGTGGGAAACTGATCTATATATTCTCCGGCAATAAGTTTGTCGCATGCAAATACGATTGCTTCCGCAATTTCAGGCTTAATCATTCCGCAGTCTTTGTTGGCCAGTGCCGCTGCTTTTTTCACATAAGCAAAGGCAACAATAAACAAAGGTTCCTTTGAAACAGGTATGCCGGTGATGTTAAAGTTTTCAAGAGCTCTCGCTGTTTGCACGCCATAATAGGCCCCGGCCGGAATTTGCTTTTCACCTATAAAATCATGCTCGGTTCTGTATTGGTTTTGTTTTCCCATTGCTGTTTTACGTGTTACAATAATACTTATCTTAATTTGTATACCAAGGTCCGGTGGGGCATGTTTTTTGTTATAAATAATAAAACTAAAAAAATATATGGCACAATCGGTATTGCATAAAGCTGCTTCAAGGGGGATTGCTGATCATGGCTGGTTAAAAAGTTATCATTCTTTTAGTTTTGGTGGTTATTATAATCCCGAAAGGATGCATTTTGGTTTATTGCGGGTTTTAAATGATGATACTGTAAGCGGCGGAATGGGTTTTGGTACTCACCCTCATGATAACATGGAAATAGTAAGCATCCCGCTTGAAGGGGATCTTGAACATAAAGACAGCATGGGCACTGTAGCAACCATAAAACATGGCGACGTGCAAATTATGAGCGCCGGTACTGGAATAGAGCATAGTGAATACAATAAGAATAAAGATAAGCCGGTTAAATTTTTGCAGATCTGGATATTTCCCGCTAAAAAAAATATAACTCCGCGATACGATCAGGTTACTTTAAAAAACGAAGAAAGACATAACAGGTTCCAGCAAATAGTATCTCCTGATAAGACACAGGGCGGAGTTATGATTAACCAGGAGGCGTGGCTTCATATAGCTAAGTGCGATAAAGATACATTCATAGAATACACTTTAAAAAAGAAAGGAAACGGTGTGTATGTGTTTGTGTTAAGCGGCGATGTGGAAGTAGACGGACAACAGCTCCACCCGCGTGATGGGTTTGGAATTTGGGATACAGAAAAAATTGGCTTGCGCGCCGCTTCAGAAACCGAAGTCCTGTTAATAGAAGTACCGATGAAATAAGTATTATAAATTAAAACAATTAAATATGGCAGCAACAAAATGGGCGTTAGACCCAACTCACAGTGAATTACACTTTAAAGCAAAACATTTAATGATTACAAATGTAAGCGGCTCTTTTGAAAAAGTAAGCGCCACTGCGGAAACGGAAGGCGAAGATTTTGCTACAGCAAAAATTTCAGTAACTGCCGAAACCGGTTCGATTAACACCAATAATGAGCAAAGAGACGGTCATTTAAAATCACAAGATTTTTTTGATGTGGAAAAATTCCCCACCATCAAATTTGAAAGTACAAAACTTGAAAAGAAAGAAGACAATGAATTTAGTTTACATGGTAATTTAACTATTAAAGATGTTACCAAGCCTGTTAAGCTTGATCTGGAATATGCAGGCACCCAAAAGGATCCTTATGGAAATACAAAAGCAGGTTTTTCTGTTAAAGGTAAAATTAACCGCACAGATTATGGTTTAAACTGGAACGCGGCACTTGAAGCGGGAGGCGTACTTGTAAGTGAAGAAATAAAAATTGAAGGTGATGTGCAAATGGTTAAGCAGGCATAGAGACGAGGTTTAACCAATTAAAGTTTCAGGGTTTGCAGGTAAAAATTTAAATATGTTTTCAAACATCTTACCACAAATATTATCTAAAGCTTGTTTGGTTCTATCCTTAATTTATTTCCAGGTAAAACATTTATCTGTTTTAATTTTAACAGGTAAAAAATTTAAATGAACTTTAAAATTGATTTTTGCCGGATTAATTTTTCGTTTTCCTTTTAAACGGAAGATAAAAATATTCTTGTTTTGTCGTTTGGTTCTTTTTTCTGTTAAAGCACTTTGCGAAATTGTTGTACTTATTTGTTTCTGAGAATAACTTTTTTTATTTAGCTGAATTAACTGATACTCTTTATCCGCCAGTTGCTGGAACTTGTGGCAAGGACAGTCAGGATTGCGCGGATCATTTATCGAAAACTTAGTGTTCAGTGAATCTTCGCCTTTAGCCATTGTGTTTACAAAACTGAAAAAGAAGATCAGCAATCTGAATGTTTTAATTAGTTGAAAGATTTTTTTATTGGCTTTCATGTTTAATAATTTAAAAAGCCGGTATTGAATTTCTTCAACACCGGCCTGTTTTTTAAATATTCTTTTTTATTGTAACTTTTTCAACCGCGCTCCAGGTTTTAAACTCGTTAGTATAATACAAATAAGCGGATGACGCCGGAGTATCATATTCGCCGGGCATTTCAGCCTTCAGGTCAAGGTTAATTTCTTTAACCGCTTTTGGTGCTAGACCGCGGTAATACACCGCAATGTTATTGCCTTTTATTTCATAATAATCAAACACATTTTTTTCCTGCAGCTCTTTTAATTGCCATGGCTGTGCTGTAAAGCCTGCCGGTATTCCTATTATAGCCATTGTGCTGGGAACGTCTGTATTTTTTTTATTGGTAATGGTTGTTGTTAAGCGAACTGTTTCTCCAACATTGGCTGTTTTGCTCGAGAGTTTTGTTTTTAGATCAATAACACATGCTTCATCACTATTTGGTAAAGTTGTGCTCCAGTTGATAGCTACCGAGTAAGGTAAAGGAGTTTTCACTCCAGAGTATTTTACTTTTAACGTATGTTTTCCTTCGCCTTTAATAAACTGCTCAAGGCCCTCTACGTTAATTGCACCCTTATCACCCGCCTTGTAGTTTTTCTCAGAAACTTTTTTACCATCAATATAAATTGCAATGGTTCCGTCTTCCGAGGTTTTTTTACTTGATTTGGCATATTCTGTCAGAGCTTTTAATGCCAGGATGGTTCCTTGTGTAGAACTAAACACACCTGATCCGCTGCGGGTTCCGGTTAAAAACTGAACCGCGTTTGTTAAGGCACCTGCATTTTTACCCTGTGATTTCAAGGCCGCTATAATAGAAAGCGCTGTTGTTTCAATTGTTAAGGAGTTACCTTGTGAGTAGGTAATAGAATGTGTGCTCCCGGTAAAACTTCCGTCTTTGGCCTGTTTTGAAAGCAATACCATTAATGCCTCATCTCCTTTTGTTTTTTTATTCATGGAATAAGATGCGTTTGCAATCATTGCCAACATATATGGATCTTTTAGTTCCATTGCTTTTTTGTAGCACGCTTCAAATTCTTTTTCAATATCAGTATAGCCGGCCTCGGATAAAGCATACACAATATAACCATTCAGAATATCCTCGCTTATCCTTCCAAAATCATGATAAGCATGTTGTTCTCTTTTAAAGCCGCCTTTACCATCCTTTTTGCTCATCAGCCACATTGCAGTGCGATCAAGCATTTTTGAATCTATATTCTGTCCTGCTTTTTTCATATCAACAAATTCCATAATACCATAAGCAGTTAATCCTTCGTGCGCGGGGTTTGCGCCAAACCATTCGTATCCTTTGTCTTTTGTTTCAAAAGTGGTTAAACGTTTGTATCCTCTGTCGAGTAAATCGGTGGCACGTGCAAGAACCTTACTGTCTTTGCTGTCAGTATTTTTCATGTAATCCAACACCATAGCATTAGGGTAGGCTGTGCAGGAAGTTTGTTCAAAACAACCGTAAGGTTCCTGTAATATTCCTTCGATGCCTTTCATCAGGTCTGAAACCACATTTGGAAATGCAGTAAAGGAGGCCTTTAGCGAACCGTTTATCATTTTATTTATTTCGAAGGTGTATTCTTTTTCTACTTCCTGGGCCGAGAAAGATGTCTGAACCGGAAATCCTTTTGGTGCGATTTTTATTTTTTGTGTAAAAGCATCTCCTAAGCCGCAGGCTTTAAAGGCAATTGTAAATTCGCCCTCGCCAATCTTATCAAGTACCTTATAATCCAAGTAAATGGTTTTGGCAGCACCGGGCATAATCGTTTGTACCGGATTCAATTTTGTTATTTCTTTCAGGCCTTCAGGAGAAGTAATTGTAATAATCCCACCAAGCGGACCGTTAGTGTTATTTTTTAATGTTAAAGGTATTGACACGAAATCTTCTGTGGCAACTTCCACCGGAATTTTAGTGGTCATTGCAAAGGGTAATTGCGTGAAGAAGTTTTTTTCAACGCGGCCAACCGTACCATCTCCTGATATTCCTTCAACCGTGGTGCGGAATGAAGTAATGTCGTCTGAAGCATAAAACTCAATTGTTTTTTTGCCTGAGTAACCAACTTCAATATTAGGGTTCCAATAAATAGTATTTCTGAAATCGGTGCGGTTTTCAGCTACTTGTTGTTTTTCATAGTCAGGAGTGTAAAACTGACGTGCACGATAATATAAATTAGCATTGGCCGCAGGAATATTTTGTTCTTCATCCAGCATGTCTAAATCATTTTTAAAGCGTCTGTCATCTGCTCTTACTGCGGCGCCGTTTACTTCCTGTACAACTTCTTTTCTTTTCGCATGTGCCAGCTCACGTTTTGGCTCTTTCTGTTTATTAGCGTCAATTTTTATTTTAGAATGATCGGAAGGTCCTTGTAAAGATTTAGGTTTGTTGTGTCCCGATCCTATCATGTCTTTAAGGTTTTCAGCTTTTTCAACCTCCAAACCTTTGGCGGATCCTGGGAGAGCCATCATCTCTTCGTTAACTGCTCCTCCGGCCATGACTGCTTTTTTTACAGATGATTTCGGATATCCATAATAACTATAAGTATTTTTATACAGATATACTACCAGATTCTGGTTGTAATCATATACATATTGTGTTGATGGATAATATCCTTCGGCATTATATGTAATGCCAAGTGGCTGTGTTAGGTCCATATATTTTAATGAAAATTTACCATCTGTTGAAACTTCATATTCTTTTCCACTGGCTATTTTAATTTTGGCTGATTCAATGGGTTTGCCTGTGTTGGCGTCTATAACTGAGCCCGCAAGAATAGCTTTCTGTCCGGGGTAATTAATTTGAGGAAGTTCTCCTTCAAGAAGTTTTTCCCAGGTAAAACGCCTCCAGCCTGAGGTAAGCATTAAATAATCCAATGCCTTATCAGCTTTATTTTCTTTTTTATTAAAATAAAAGGCCGGTTCTTCAATTTTTTCTTTAATGTCCTGTTGTAATAAAAGCTGTGATAAAATGTTTCCTGATTTATCATCTGCAAAAGAAAGAAGCTGGTCGTTGACTACTGCCAATGACAAGTTGGCGGGCATTGGTAATCCACGTTCATCCTTTACTGTTACAGTCATTTTTACTTTTTCGCGGGGAAGATATTTTTCTTTTTCTGTTTCAACTGAAACATTTAATTGTTTGTTTTTATTTACAAAGGCCAAACGTTCTGCCCGGGCAATTCCTTTTGAATCAAATAAAGTTATTTGAGCAACACCTATTGGAAAACTAGCCGTTGGAAATGAAAACTTATTGATTCCGTTTACTACATCTATCAGGGTGGAATAATATATTTTCCCTCTTACCTGTGCCACTACAGCCATAGCTTCTGTTTCAGTAGAAGAAACATTTACGGTAATTTGCTCGGGTTTTGAATTATCAATGTTTAAAATGTATCCTCTGTCAAGTGCTTGTGGCAGGGCGAATGTTTCCCCTATGCCTTCAGGCTTGGTGATTTTAATTTTATATTTTTCATTTGGCTGCGGATTAAATTTGAATGCGCCCATTCCCTGATGAAAACTGCTGAACGATGCCACCTGACTTCCTTTTTCAGTTATTACTACACCTTCTATATCGGCAGGTTTATTAAATTCATTCAATGCACGAAAGGCTACATTATTCTCAAAGCTATTCAAAAGGTCTCCACCTTCAGGGTAAACATTGAATTTAACTGTGTTAAGAATAATAGGTATGGAACTTGAAATACTTTCAGTACTACCGTTATAATCTATCATTATATTTAACAAGCCGTCGTTGCTTTTTAATTTTTTAGGAAGCACAAATTTTACATACTTCATTCCGTTCTCGTCTGTAATATCAGATTCTTCTACTATTTTTTCACCGTTTATATTGGCGGTATATTTGATTTTATGGTTTGATAAAGCAAGATTTTCATTGGTGTTTAATTCCAGTTTCGCCACCACTTCATCTCCGGCTCCAAAAGCTTTTTTATCGAAATCAAGTTTCATTTTTAACGCAGGAAGTACAACGTCCTGTACCTGGAGGTCTTTCACGAATGCGTTTTCTTCGTTTTCGTTTTTCATCCAGTTGGTATAAGCTCTTATTTTATACAAGCCACCTAAAGCTTCTTTATCAATGGAAAAATCGCCCGCGGCTTTTCCGTTTTTTGCCACTATGCTTATTTTCTTTTCTACCGTACCTTTTGGGTTAATTAATTCAATATGTATAACATCGCTTTTAGTTGAAGATTTTAAACTAAGGCCATCTCTGATATAAGCGGCAAACCAAACATCATCACCGGGTTCATAAAAGGGTTTATCTAACTGAAGATACAAACGGTCTTCAGGTAATTTTTGATTGTGCTCCGTTAACTTTTCTTTTATTGAACGAATAAAATCGTTCTCCATAACAGCTTTATATGCATCACCCGGGGAAGCCCAAGCCAGTACTGACGTTACAATAACCGTGAGAGCAAATATCGGCGATGCTTTTTGAGTTTTAGTTGTTTTCATAATATATAATTTTAATTTATTTATGCTCGTTTCAGTTTAGATGACGAGCTTTAATAAATTCCATAAAACATGTAAAAATTGGAAATACAAAAATTAAAAGACCTTTATATTATTACTTTAAATATGGAGGGCCTCTTTTCCTGGTTGGCCCGTATTAGGCCTGATATACGATACAGAAAAGATTTTTTATTTCTTTTTAAAGAAGTATCTTTGGCTATTAACAAGATCTTAAAATAATGAAGGATATTTTCGAAAAAATTAAAGCTAATCTTGGTCCGATTGGTGAACACGCAAAAGAATCACATGGGTATTTTACATTTCCAAAATTAGAAGGCGATGTAAATCCGCGCATGACCTTTCGTGGAAAAGAATTATTAAACTGGAGCTTAAATAATTATTTAGGTTTGGCTAACCATCCTGAAGTTCGTAAAGCTGATGCCGATGCTGCCGCTAAGTATGGATTGGCTTTACCAATGGGCGCGCGCATGATGAGTGGTAACTCCGATTTTCATGAACAGCTTGAACGTGAATTATCTGCTTTTGTAAAAAAAGAAGATACCATCTTATGTAATTTTGGATATCAGGCAATGGTTTCAGCCATTGATGCCATTGTTGACCGTCATGATGTTATTGTGTACGATGCTGAAAGTCATGCTTGTATTTTAGATGGTGTGCGTTTGCACATGGGTAAACGCTATGTATTTAAGCATAATGATATTGATGATTGCGTAAAACAGTTAGAGCGCGCAAAAAAACTAGCGGAACAAACCGGCGGTGGTATTTTACTGATCACTGAAGGTGTGTTTGGAATGCGGGGCGATCAGGGTAAACTAAAAGAGATTGTTGAATTAAAAACGAAATATAATTTCAGACTGTTTGTTGATGATGCCCATGGTGCCGGTACAATGGGCGCCAATGGAGGCGGAACAGGCGAGCACCAGGGATGTCAGGACGGCATTGATATTTATTTCGGAACATTCGCAAAATCTTTCGCTTTAATTGGAGGATACATCAGTTCAACAAAAGAAATCATTACGTTTTTACGTTATAATATGCGCAGTCAGATCTTCGCTAAAAGCTTGCCAATGCCCTTGGTTATTGGCGCTTTAAAGCGTCTGGAACTAATGCGTAATCACCCTGAGTACCGCGAAAAATTATGGGAAATTACAAGAGCGCTGCAAAGCGGGTTAGTTGCCGCGGGATTTAACATAGGTGAAACCAATACGCCTGTTACTCCGGTTTACTTAAACGGCAGTATTCCTGAAGCCACAAACATGGTTATCGACCTTCGTGAAAATTACGGCATTTTCTGTTCCATGGTGGTGTACCCGGTTATTCCTAAAGGCATGATCATATTGCGTTTAATTCCAACAGCGGTACATACTCTGGAAGACGTTAAGTACACGATTGAATGTTTCAGCAAGATAAAAGATAAACTGTATGGTGGCGAATATAAAGCCGATAAGATCCGGGCGGGTTTTTCTCAGGAGCTGTAATAAAATATATTCAACAAATCCCAATCAGAAAGGTTGGGATTTTTTTTGCGGATTTTTTGGCAATAAAAAAAGCCCGTCTTAGGACAGGCTTTTTCATTTTAAAAATTTGATCTTATTTTTTTAGCGTAGCAACTTTCTTAGTCAGTTTTGACTTAAGGTTAGAAGCTTTGTTTTTATGAATTACATTTTTCTTAGCTAATTTATCTAACATCTTAGATACCTTAGGTAATAATTCCTTTGCTTCTGTTTCAGAAGTTGCAGCGCGTAATTTTTTTACAGCGGTACGTGTTGTTTTTGCAAAATAACGGTTTTCAATACGTTTTGCGTCGTTAGAGCGGATGCGTTTAATAGCTGATTTATGATTTGCCATTTTTTAATTCTTTTAATTTGGTCCCACAATTTTGGGAAGGCAAATATACGATTTTTTTCCAATATCCAAATGTTAAAAACAAAATGAATTGAAAGAACTAATTTCGGCTATTTTTGTGTAAAATGCACCGTTTTTACGCCATATTCATCCTTTTTCTTTGCTGTTTGCGGCTGCCAGCCCAATTAACCCCTGATACTAAGGCTGCTAAAAACCTTGTGGCCAACGGCAGTTTCGAAAATTACCGGAAAAAAGGCAATAATATTAAACAGGCCGTTCCGTGGCAAGGTATTGGTACCATAGACTTCTATCAATCTCCCCTTACAAATGACACAACCGCGCAAAAAGGTGCCTATGACGGAACCTGTTATACCGGCTTCCGGTTTCAAAAGCGCTACAAGGAATTTTTACAGGCAAAATTAGTAGAGCCTTTGCACAGAGGAAGTACCTACGAATTCAGCATGAAAATACGCCTTGCTTTTTGGAGTAACGCCGTTCTTCGGTCATTTGGCGTATTATTTTCTAAAAAAGGTTTTTCAAAGCAGGCCGACGCAGTTCAGTCGAACATGGTGGATACTGTTAATAAAAAAGGACTTATGAAAGGATTCCAATGGTTCGAAGTACATGGATTTTATAAAGCGGATGGAGGAGAAAAATACATTACCATCGGAAATTTTTCACCCGAAATAAAAAAAGATCTTCTACGAATGAATTTGTTCAAGCTCGGTTATAAAGAAACATATTATTTTGCCGACGATATAATTCTCGTAAAACATAAAGATGAGGAAAAAGTGAATGAAGAAATTGTTGGTCCCACTTTTCAGCAGGAAGATTCTACTTTACAGGTGAATACCGACATTAAGGTGGGCGAAAAAGTAACGCTTAAAAATATTTTTTTTGAAAATGGAAAATATTATTTGCTTCCCGAATCTTATGTGGAGTTAAATAAGCTGGCCCAGTACCTCATGAAAAATCCAACAGTTCAGATTCAGATTAACGGGCATAGTGACAACAGCGGCTTTAATTATAAAAATCAAAAAATCAGTGAGCTTAGGGCGCGTGAGGTTTTTGAATACCTGATAAAAAAAGGAGTGCAAAATAAATTGTATTTTAAAGGATACGGTAGTACACAGCCTGTTGGCACTAACGATACAGAAGATGGCCGGGCTAAAAACAGACGGGTAGAATTTGAAATAATGAAAAAGTAATTTAATTATCATACAATGACAAGAATTAAAAAAGATGACCCTCAAATAATAAAGGCATGGACATTTTATGATTGGGCAAATTCAGTTTTTCCTTTGGTCATCACTTCTGCAATATTTCCAAATTTTTACGATGCAGTAACTGCTACTAAAAATGAGGCTGGTGAAATAATCAGTCATACTGTTACATTTTTTGACCACACTTTCGAAAATCAAAATATTTATTCCTTTGTGTATGCTTTTGCATTGTCAATTGTAGTTCTCGTTAGCCCTCTGTTAAGTGGAATAGCAGATTATTTAGGCAATAAAAAAAGATTCCTACAATTCTTTTGTTACCTGGGCGCTTTATCATGCATGTGTTTGTTTTTGTTCTCAAAAAAAAATATAGAAATAAGTTTCATTCCGTTTATTACTGCTACTGTTGGCTTCTGGGGTAGTCTTGTTTTTTATAATTCTTATTTACCTGAAATAGCATCATCACAAAACCAGGATAAGGTAAGCGCCAAAGGGTTTGCAATGGGATATTTTGGAAGTTCACTTTTATTAATTGTTTGCCTTGCCATTATCATGGGCATAGGTAAAGAATATACCAAATATTCTTTTCTGTTAGTTGGTGTTTGGTGGATCGGTTTTGCACAATACACTTTTAAGTATCTGCCAAATTTAAATAAGACGGCAGGCGAAAATAAAAAAGGGTTATTTTCCAAGGGCTTCCGCGAATTAAAATCCGTGTTTAAACAAATAGTACAATTACCGCAATTAAAAAGATTTTTAACCGGCTACTTCTTTTATAATATGGGTGTGCAAACAATTATGGTTGTTGCGGTGTTGTTTGCACGAAATGAAATTGCCTGGGAAAGTGAAAAAGCTAAAACAACTTCATTAATCATCAGCATTTTAATAATTCAATTCGTAGGAATTGCAGGTTCTTTTTTATTTTCAAGACTCTCTGCTAAAATTGGAAACATACGGTCGCTAATGGTTGCAATTTTTATCTGGATTTTCATTTGTGTGTTTACCTACAAGGTGGCTTATTTACCAATGCACTTTTACATAGTCGCATTTTTGGTGGGTCTGGTTATGGGTGGCATTCAATCTCTGTCGCGCAGCACCTACAGTAAGCTCCTTCCCGAAACTCAGGATCACACAAGTTTTTTTAGTTTTTATGATGTGATGGAAAAACTGGGTATGATACTTGGCACAGTAACTTTTGGGTTAATAAGTGAAATCATGGGAGGGATGCGGTCTTCCATTTTATCTCTTATTGTATATTTCGTCATTGGATTTATTGTACTTCTTACATTAAAAAAAGATAAATCCGAAAAAGTGCTAAATTAATTTTTACCGGCTTTCTTTTAGGTAACTTTAAGTATGCTAAAGAAATGTCTGCTGCTTTTTATTTTATTGAATTATCATGGATTTTCGCAACTTGGTTTTGATGCGCAAAATACTGATCTGGGAGCCATACCAGAAGCGTATGAAATAAAAGGAGATATCATTATTAAAAATGAAAATGTCCGCAAGGTGTTTCTTCTGAGAGCCGATGCAGATAAAGGCATTAAAGTTTTTACCTCAAAAAAAACGCTGCAGCCTCATGATACTTGTTTACTCAGCATCTCATTTATTCCCGAGTCAAAAGGAAAGTTTAATAAAAGAATTAAATTAATTACCAGCGACAAAGAAACTCCTTACGAACTTAGTATTTACGGCAGTGTAAACGCTGTTAAGCTGGATGATAAAACTGCTTGCTTTTATTTCGGAAGCAGAAAATTCAACAATGTAAAAACAAAAGATGGTGCCATTGTAGTAAATGAACCAAATAAACCAAGGGATGTCAGTAATAAAATTCCTGATCATTCTTCAGAACCATCGGTTGTTTCAAAGACCTTCGCTCCGGTTGTTTCGCCTAAGGATAAAAAGGAAGAGGAAGGAATGCTTCCCTTGCTGGAATATAAACCGAATAATATTGTTTTTCTTATTGATGTTAGTAATTCAATGAAAGATTCAATGAAATTGCCTTTGTTGAAAAAAGCGATGTATACACTCATCGATGCCGTGAGAGAGGTGGACAGGATTACGCTTCTAACGTACTCCGACAGCGTAAAAATAATTAAAGAATCGGTCAGCGGACGGGATAAGCAGCAGCTAAAAGAAATAGTTTCTTCTCTTAAAGCAAAAGGATTAACCAAAGGAAATAAAGCCATTCTCAGAAGTCAAACTATTGCGCAGAAACATTTTATTCCGGGAGGAAACAATCAAATTATTATGGCCACCGATGGCAAATTCAGGTTTTACAGTGAAGATCAACAGAAATGGGAATCTGCGCAACAGGATAAAAAAATTACACTTACAACAGTTGGTTTTGGTGATGATAAGGAGGCCATGACAAATTTAAAAGAGATTTCTGAAATTGGTTCAGGTTCCTTTATTCATATTAAAAAGAAAGGTAATGATGAAAAATTGTTGAATGAAATTAAAGAAAGAAGCAGAAGAAATTAATCCGTTAAAATTTGTAAATTCATGAAAGGATTTTCTATGATCCTCGTATATATAAGTATGACAAAATCAATTTTATCCTTCATGTTTGTTCTAACCGTTGGGTTAGGTTCCTGTCAAACGGGAGTTAAAACAAATATCAATCCAATTAATAATCCAAAAAAAGCTATGGAAACATCCTATAATAAAACAGACGAAGAGTGGAAAAAAGAACTAACACCTGAACAGTACCGCGTGTTACGTCAAAAGGGAACAGAAAGCCCGCATTCCAGCGAGCTCAATGATAATTTTGAAGAAGGCACTTATGTTTGCGCGGGTTGCGGAACAGAGCTTTTTACAAGCAAACAGAAATTTGATGGTCATTGCGGCTGGCCGAGTTTTGATAATGAAATTGGACCGGGAGACCGCGTAAAAAAAATCAAGGACTTTTCGCATGGAATGGTTAGAACCGAAATTGTGTGCGCGAAATGCGGCGGACATTTAGGGCATATTTTTGATGATGGCCCCACACAAACCGGACAGCGTTACTGTGTAAACGGTTTAAGCCTTGGCTTTAAAAAGCTCGAAAAAAAGGACGAGCAAAAAAAATAAAGAAATAAAAAAAGCCGTGGTCGAAAGATTACGGCTTTTTTTTGCCTTAATGTTTCTAAAATAAAGAGTGAAGCGGTTTGTTTAGAAGTATACCTTCAATTTTTTCCATAATTTCAGAAGTTAACAAAGGCACAACTTCGAGTGCAGTAAGATTTTCTTTTAATTGCTCCGGCTTACTTGCTCCCAGTATAGTAGTGCTTACGTTCGGATTTTTTACGCACCACGCGATCCCTAATTTAGGTAAACTTGTTCCTATCTCCTTGGCAACCACTTCAAGCTGTTTTGTTTTTTCAATACGGGTGTGATCACTTAAGGTGCGCTCTTTCAGCCAATCCATTCCTTCCATGTGCAGGCGGTTATCGGTAGGCATTCTGTTGTTGTATTTACCTGTAAGGAGTCCGCTTGCCAAAGGGCTCCAGATGGTGGTTCCCAATCCAAAATCCCTGAATAACAATAGATAATCTTTTTCAAGTTTGGTTCGTTCAAACATATTATATTGGGGCTGCTCCATCGTTGGTCCTATCAAACGATTGCGTTCTGCAAACACAAATGCCTGCATGATCTCATCATTTGCCCATTCGCTTGTGCCCCAGTATAAAATTTTACCTTGTTGAATCAAAGTGTTCATTGCCCAAACAGTTTCCTCAATGGGCGTGTTTTTATCAGGCCGGTGACAAAAGAAAAGATCCAGATAGTCTACCTGCAATCGTTTAAGCGCGGCGTGACAACCCTCTATGATGTGTTTACGTGAAAGTCCTGTTTGATTGGGTTTCGAATCTTCATATCCAAAAAACACTTTGCTGCTAAGGCAATAAGAGCTTCTTGCCCAGTTTTTGTTTTTAAGAATTTCTCCCATAACGGTTTCCGACTTGCCGCGAGCATAAACTTCGGCATTATCGAAAAAATTAACACCGCTGTCATAAGCAATGCTCATGAGTTCATCGGCGGTATTATCTCCAATTTGCTTTCCAAACGTTACCCAACTTCCAAACGAAAGCGCGCTAAGCTGCAGGCCTGATTTACCTAATCTTTTATATTCCATAAATTAAATTTCGAGGCTAAAGGTATTGGTTTTTGAACAATAAAAAAGGGCCCGAAGGCCCTTCTTTTAACAGCGTTTAAAATCTTTATTAATTAATAATCAACTTGCTTCTGA
>JAOQAF010000199.1 GCA_025963735.1 Bacteroidota bacterium | reverse complement strand
AAGGAGTGATTTTTTCCGCTGGAGATTTATTTTAGGTAAGGTTGTTTTAATGGTGTCACTTCTTTTTGATACAAGATCTGTTATAATAATTCCAATACTGTCTTTAAGATGATCGTAAACCAGTGTAATTGTATCCTTCTCAATGCCCTGAAGTGATTCGTGTACAAAGGCTGCGGCGCCCTGTGTCAACGTTCTGGTCTTAAAAATACTTTTCCTGTTATATATTACATTAAAAATTCCATAATAGGGCGATAAGGTTTTCTTAATATAGAGACGCGAAGGGTTTTCCCTGAAAATGTTCATGTTCAGACTGGAATCGGTATTTAATTGAAAAGTTGTTTCATTAAAGCCAATTTTTTCTGCATCACTATCATAAGTGTAATTTTTATTGTTGTCGCTAAACGCTATCACCTTAAAAGATTTTTTTGGAAGGTTTGAAAAGCTGTATTCGCCATTCGTTTCACTTCTTGTAATATAGTCAGGGATCATCTTATAAATAAACGAATCAGCAAGAGGTTTATCGGCGGTATATAAACCTACTAATATGTCTCCCACAGGTTGATCAGTATAGGCATCTTTAAGCTGACCTTTTAATTTCAAGGAGTCAATATAGTTTCCAGTAGAAAAAATGTATTCAAAATTTGGAATGGGATTCCCTTCCGTCATGTCAGCAAGCGATTTTCCGAAATAGATTCTGTAAGTAGTATTAGGTAAAAGTTCATTCTTTTTAAGTGTTATTATTACTTTTTTTCCTTCCGCCGTTATTTCAGGATCAGTTTTTAAGCCGGGAGAAATGAGCAATTGATTTTTTAAATCCTTTAAAGCAATATATTCATCAAAACGTAAAGTAATAACGTTACTGTTAAAATTAACCGACGAAGGTGCCGGAACAGCTTCCAGGAGTTTTGGAGGAGTGGTATCGCGTGCGCCACCTGTTAGTGAACCTATCTGAGCGCAACTATTGCATAAAAAAGCTAATAGTATTAGTAGAAATGGATATAAATAATGGCGTATCATTGATTACCTTTGTAAAAGTATTACATTTTTAGTAAAGGTATATCTTTAAAAGCGCATTGATTCACTATTATATAAGCATCCTTAGGAAACTCTCCTTTTTTAAAATACTTAACTATTTTAAATTGTTTTATGGTTTTCATTATTCACGCTTAATAAATAAACCTAAACAGTTTGGCCTTCCCTTTTCAATCAGCATTGAACCTACTACCAGCTGTAATTTAAGGTGTCCGCAATGCCCCAGCGGTTTGCGCGAATTTACACGGCCTACAGGCATGCTTGATCCAATTTTTTTTGAAAAGATCATTAAGCAGTTAAAGCATCATCTTCACAGCCTTACATTTTATTTTCAGGGTGAGCCTTATCTTAATCCTGATTTTTTAAAAATGGTAGAAGTGGCGCACCGGCAAAATATATTTACTATCACCAGTACCAATGCACACTACCTTAATGAACAGAATTGCGTAAATACCATAAACAGTAAACTTGATAAACTCATTATTTCAGTAGATGGAATAACACAGGATGTTTATCAGCAGTACAGGATAGGGGGTAGTTTGAATAAAGTGATTGAAGGCACTAAAGAGATTTTGAAACAAAAGGCGATTCTAAAAAGTAACACGCCGCATGTAGTCTGGCAGTTTGTTGTGTTTAAACCAAACGAACACCAGGTGGAAGCTGTAAAAAAATTAGGAAATGAACTTGGTGTTAATGAGATTAAAATTAAAACCGCGCAGATTTATGATTTTAATAACGGCCATGAACTTATTCCTGAAACAGACAAGTATTCGCGGTATATAAAAGGTGATTCGGGGAAGTACGAGATTAAAAATAAACTTTTAAATCAGTGCTGGCGAATGTGGCAGGCCTGTGTTGTAACCTGGGATGGAAAAATTGTTCCTTGCTGTTTTGACAAGGATGCGACGTTTAAATTAGGAAGTCTTTCCGAAGAAACTTTCAGCGATATCTGGCATTCAAAAGAATACAATCAGTTCAGGCGTTCGATCCTGAAAGGCCGCAATCAAATAGAAATTTGTAATAATTGTACCGAGGGCACTAAAGTGTTCTCTTAAAAGGCCGGCCTACTCTTCTAAAGAAAAAATTTTGTTGATGGCATGATTGTATTTTTCCTCAATTACTTTACGTTTTAAACTCATTTTAGGAGTAATTTCTCCGGTTTCCACGGTCCAGTGCGCATTGATGATTTGGCAGCGTTTTATTTGTTCGTAGGGTGCAAGAGAGCTGTTAACCTGTTTAATATGCGCGTTTATAATTTTTTTGAGTTCTTCATCCTCTAACACAACCTCTGTTCTCGGCCATTGTATATTTAACTTCTGATAATGCTCTTTTAAGTGTGGTATATGCGGAACAATAAGCGCGGAGGCAAATTTTTGACCGCTTCCTATTACCATGCACTGCTCAATATACCTGCATTCTTTAAGTTTATTTTCAATAAAAACAGGCGATATGTACTTGCCGGCACTTGTTTTAAATAATTCTTTTTTACGATCAGTTATTTTTAAAAATTTATTATTTACAAAAACTCCAACGTCGCCTGTATGAAACCATCCGTTTGCATCAATAACCTCTGCTGTTGCTTCGGGGTTTTTATAATAGCCCGACATCAGACTAGGGCCCCGCATTAAAATTTCACCGTCTTCTTCTGCAATTCTTACATCAAGGTTTTCTACAATGGTACCAACTGTGCCAAACATGGCATTTCCTTTTCCGAATTTATTAACCGAAACCACAACACATGTTTCGGTTAAGCCGTAACCCTGCAGCAACTTTAACCCGGCGCATGAAAAAATCCGTTCAATGCGCGGATTGAGTGCCGCCCCTCCGCTCACAATACAAACTATTTTTCCTCCTACTGCCTCCCGCCATTTCGAATACACTAAGGCACCACATACCTTCCGCTGCAATTCATACCAGGGCCCGTTCTTTCCGTCATGTTCATAATTTTCGGCAATACGCAAACTGAAATCGAATATCTTTTTTTTGAGCCCGCTTAACTTTTCCCCTGCTGCACAAATTTTTTCAAGCACGCGTTCTAATATGCGGGGTACCGCTACAAATATCTGCGGATGTATTTCGCGGCAGTTATCGCCTATGGTTTCAAAACTTTCGGCATAATAAATACTAACACCGTGGTATAAATAAAGTGTATTTAAAAAACGTTCATACACATGATTAAGGGGTAAAAAACTTAGCGCCCGCCATTCGGGCTTAAAAGGAGCCAGATACTGACAGGCTTTTAAATTACTGAGTAAATTCTTATGTGTTATCATTACGCCCTTTGGGTAACCTGTGGTGCCCGAAGTATAAAGAATGGTCAGAAGATCGTTTTCCGAAATGTGGGCTTTAAGATTATTTATTTTCTGCTCTGAAAAATTTTTCTTTCCCAATTCAATCAGTTCTGAAAAATGTTTCACTCCTTCAATACTGTTGAAACTAAAAACAAATTTAAGGTGCGGAAGTTCATCTTCCATTTCAATCAGTTTGGTGTAAATGCTTTTATCTGAAATAAAAATTATTTTTGCTTCAGAATGATTCAGAATAAACTTAAGATCAGTAGCGCTGATGGTTGGGTAAAGGGGAGCGGTGGGCATGCCAAGTTTTTGCGAAGCATAATCAACAAAGTTCCATTCAGGACGGTTGTTAGACATTAATGAAACAACATCACCTTTCTTTAAACCAAGAGCCAGCAAGCCCGCACAAACATAACCAGTGTAAGCGTAGAAATCTTCCACGCTGTAATTAATCCACTTTTTCTGGTCCTTGCTATTTAAAATATCAGTTTTGGATGAGTTAAGTTTTAAATTATCCAAAATGTCAAATACCCTTGTTATCTCCATATCTTATCTTTAACTAAGATCAAATAAATTTCACTGAAAACAAACAAAATTAGGTATATAATTTTATGTAAATTTGTTTATTATGATAGTAATAACCGGTTCAGCAGGTTTTATAGGCAGTTGCCTTGTTTCAAAATTTAATTCAGAGGGTATAAGGGATATACTGCTGGTTGACGATTTTTCTAAAGCAATTAAAGAGAAAAATTATCTTGGAAAAGAATTCAGCATTAAAATTGACCGTGCGGAATTTCCAGAATGGTTCAGAAAAGATACTTCACTTGTTGATTATGTCATTCATGTTGGAGCGCGAACCGATACTACGGAGTTTAACAAAGAAATTTTTGATGATTTGAATTTAAATTATACTAAATCATTATGGACGCTGTGTGCTGAAAATAATATTCCTTTCATATACGCCTCATCAGCTGCCACTTATGGTTTGGGTGAACATGGATACACAGATGATGATACTAAGATAGATCTTTTAAAACCGTTGAACCCATACGGTGAAAGTAAAAATGAATTTGATAAATGGGCAATTAAACAAGAAAAAACACCACCGCACTGGCAGGGCTTAAAATTTTTTAATGTTTACGGACCTAATGAATATCATAAAGGAAGAATGGCTTCGGTTATATTTCATGCGTTTAATCAAATAAATAAAACCAAACAGGTTAAACTTTTCAAATCACACGATCCTAAATATAAAGATGGCGGCCAGTTGCGTGATTTTGTTTATGTGAAAGATGTGGTGGATGTGATTTGGTTTCTGTATTCTAACAAAATAAAAAGCGGCATTTACAATCTCGGGAGTGGTAAAGCACGAACATTTTGTGATCTGGCCACCGCAACCTTTAATGCGCTGGGGTGCCCGGTTAACATAGAATTTGTTGAAACTCCGGCAGACATTCGAGATAAGTATCAATACTTCACCGAAGCAAACATGGCAAAATTAAAGAGTGTGGGTTATACTAAAGAATTCACTTCACTTGAAGACGGAGTTAAAGATTATGTTACCAATTATCTGGTTCCACATAAATACCTATAATCCTGCAGGTGTGAAACAGTCGCTTCCAAAATAATCCGGGGTTATCTTCCGGCCTGCAAAGCTTCCCTGTAAGTCACATTATGAATTCTGGAATCCGTCCAGGCTTCGAAATCAAAATACTCTAATGCAAATTTTTGGAAAGGATCGCGGAAGGCGTCATTTAAGTCTTCTTTCATTTTACTGTAGTGATCAACATTCCCGGCTTTTTTGGTTGAAAAAGCAATCTTCCTGAAATACTTTAAAAATATTTTTTCAAAGGGATAAATGTCTTTATTGGCATCGTAATATCTTTGAGTTGCCTTAAACAAATAATTTAGCAGGGAATGATTTTTCATTTCATAATGAAGAACAAGATTTGCCAGCTTGCAAATGCGGTATAAGTCCGGACGATTTTCTTTTTCCGGTGTATTTAAAATTTTATTAAGCCACATGAGCGCCTTTGAATAATCACCAACGCCATAGTATGACATAAAAAGAATGTAATGTAAAGTACAACGTTCTTCTGAATTTATTTTAGTACCATATCTGTTAACGCCACTTAAAATATAGGGCACAAGCTTCTGATGTTTTACAAATTGACCCGTATATAAATAAAACATTGAATCGTTGATGGCAGACCTTGCAAAAATTGCTACCTGAAGAACAGTAGACTGAAACATAGGGCTCAATTGAAGAGAGCGTATTTTATCAAGACAGGAAAAGCAGGCATTGTACTGGTGATTAATTGCAAACGCCCTGCCCAAAAAACTATAAGTCATAATATAGTATATTGGTTTTTCGGCGATAAAAGCTTCTTCGTGTTCAAAAAGGCGAATTGTGTTTGTTGCAGCAGTGATCAATTCAGTTTCTTTGTGAAGTAAACGCAAGGCCATTGTTTTGCACAAATTAGCGGTTATGAGGGCTTTTTTACTGGAATGCGCCTTTGGCCCTGATAAGTCTTTGTTTTTAAGAACGGCTTCAACGCGCGACCTTTCTCCGGGATTTTTTACAAATGAATAATTATTATACTGAACGAATAAATCATTTAAAATATCTTCGAAAAGCTGAAGATTAGAAATTTTATCAAGAACAATGTCTTTTTCATTCATCAACTCATCCAGCAACATCATCTCACTTTCATCAAAACGCACTTCAATATCAATAACCACTTTTTCAAGATCAATGATTTCTAGGATGGAATAAAATAGTTCGTGTTTGTAAGCGATTGTTTTTATCTTATTTAGTTCACGCCTGGCAAGCCTGTAAAGCGATTTGTTATACAGGATCTGTATATTTTTAATCTGTTCGCTTATGTAGGCTTCATTATTATTTTTGTAACGATGATGCCTCAGGCTTCGAAGAATATGGTGAAGTAGTTGATTTTTTTCGGAAGGAAAGTGTTTAATAAATGGCTCATGGCGGAAGTGATTTTTAATTTCCTTTTCATCGTATTCATCCTGACCGGTAAGATGATAAAAAATCTTCACATAGTTTTTGTCGCCTTGTTGCAATGATGAAAATTGCTTGAAAAACCCAATCTCTTCCGATGAAAGAGATTTGATCATGTCAAACAATAAATTAGAAGGCTTCATAAGGTTTTAAATAGCTGGCTGAGTTTTATTTTCTGTTAGCATAAATTCCTTCACTGGTTTTTGAAAGGCCTTTGCCCCGATATACGCGTAAAAGTTAAAGTAATGAAAGGCAACCGAACGGTCCTCTTCGTTTTTGAGATAAGATTTTAATTCGTTATATAATGTTTTAAACTGTTTTTGTGTGGGGATATTTCCGGGATCCACAGACACCTTATTAAAAAAGTTAATGAAGGCCACTTCTCCCGGCGTTGAATACATTTTGTTTGTTTGTTGATTAATTAACCGGCAGGAAAGTGCAAACCGGGCGTGTTCTTTAAGCTCGTGATGAACGATCATTTCCTGAATCCGGGCATAAGACTTAAGATCCCAGCGTGAATTTTTGTCGCTGTTGGCCTGTGTTTGTTCAAGAATGGAAGCGGCTGATGTATAATCGCTATTATAAATATAAAAATTAGTGAGGTTATAAAGTAAAACCGATTTATCTTCTTTATTGAATATATTTTTATTTATTTGAATATATTCATAAATGGTTTGAGCAAGATCGGCGGCTTCTTTAAATCTGCCCGCGCTCATTAACAATAATAATTCAATATTAAATGCATAGGATTTTATTTTAATGGTGAGATCACTGCCAAGTAATTTTTTCGAATTAAGTAAAGCCTGCATTTCTGAAAGAATTTTTCCGGCCTTCGCGTCTTCACCGTCCTGAGCGTATGTGTACGCAAGTGAACACAATACATCAATATATTGTCTTGGCATCTCATTATAAATCAATTCGTCTTTCTGCATAAAAGCTTTTAATTCTACCAAATGCGCCGATAAATTTTTATTTTTTAATGCCTTATAGCAAAGTGCCCTGCATTTCATTAAAAGAAAAAAAGCTTTTCGTGAAAGGGCCTTAGTTGTGTCTTTAATAAAAGGATCGTTTAAAAAAGTGAGAAAAAATTTTTCCTCGGTTTCTTTGCCTTTTAATTCTCTGCTTTTGATTTGATAATGTAACCTGGCATACAGCCTGTAATAGATTCCCAGGTTTTTTTCCCGTTCGATTAAATTCTCTTTTTCTTGTTTTAATTCACTGTACTCTAAAAAATAATTGTTGCTCATAAGCTCTGCTCCCAGTAATTGTTTTTTAAGTTCCACCAACTCGAGCAAACAACTGAACTTTTCATTTTGCAGGGCCTTGTCCTTTACTGATTTGATCATTTTCCTGCATTGTTTGTACTGAGCTTTTTCAAACAGAATTTTAAGATTGGCCAGTTCATCACTTAATGCAAAACCGGTGATGGATTCTGAATAAAAATTACGCTGGCTTTTTAAGATGAGGTTATAAAGAACCTCCATGTTGGAAAGTGTTACATCAATTTTTTTTTCTTTTTCTGTTTTGGAATAAAGATCGTCTGAATCGCTTATGTTTTCAATAAAATCAAAAAGAGCGATGGCGTTATCAGCACGCTGATGTTCTGTTGCAGATAACAATTTGAAAAACCTTTTCTCAGGTTTGTTCAATGATCTTATTAAATTATGAAGTTCTGGAAGAGCTATCATATGTTAAATTTGAGAATTTAATGTTGGATTCCCAAATCGGATATGAAGAGGATTATTTTGCTTATTTTTAATGTATGACAATAAAAAATTATCGCCTTGTTTTTCGTTCCCTTCTTTTAATGCTTTACGTTGGCGTTTGCTCAGCTCAGAAAGCAGGATGTCAATCAGGAAAAAACATGGCGCTTCCTCCCGGATTATATAATAGCCCTGAGAACCTTCGCAGTGACACGTTTGATATTTTAAAATATACTATTAATCTTGAAATTGGCAATTCCATTACAAAATTAGTAAAAGGAAATACTGTTGTTCGTTTTGCTCCTAAAATGAATGCACGCACATTTATAAGGCTCGATCTTTTAAAATTAACTATTGATTCTGTTAAAGAAAACACTTCGCAATTATTGTATTCTTATAACGATACAATACTTAAAATTAATTTTACTTCTCCGAAAAATATTATAGATACAAGTAATATTACGGTATATTATAAGGGCCAGCCTCAGGGAGATGCCAGCGGATGGGGAGGCTTTTATTTTGACAATACCGGAGGAAGCCAGTATGCTTATAATTTGGGAGTTGGCTTTGCTGCAAAACCGCACAATTACGGCCGTGTTTGGTTCCCTTGCTTTGATAATTTTGTAGAGCGCAGTAAATTCGAGTTCAATATTACAAGCGATACATTACGCCGTGCCTATTGCAACGGACAATTAATTTCAGATAATATTAGCGGAGCAAAACGTACAAGGCAATGGATATTAAATGATGAAATTCCAACTTATCTTGCCAGCGTGTCTGTTGCCAATTACAAACAGGTAAACTGGTCAGTTAACACGCTTAGCGGAATTAAGCCTATTATTCTTGCGGCTGCCGCTTCTGATACTACCGCTTTAAAGAACGGTTTTGTGAATTTAAAAACCTGCATTAATGGATTTGAAAATTATTATGGTCCTTATAAATGGAATAGATTTGGTTACTGTTTAGTTCCTTTTAACAGTGGTGCTATGGAGCACGTAACTAATATTTCTTATCCAAAAGCTGTGGCAGGAAATATGGGATACGAGGCTGAGTTGATGGCGCATGAATTATCGCATCACTGGTGGGGAGATAATATTACATGCGAAACACAGGAAGATATGTGGATAAATGAAGGAATGGCCACTTACAGCCAGTATATGTTTACTGAATGGAAATATGGTAAAAGCCAATATTTATCAGCTGTAAAAAATACGCATGAAGATCTTCTTCATTTTGTACATCATAAAGAAGGCGGGTTTCGCGCGGTTTCAGGAATTCCTCATGCTTTAACCTATGGCGACCACGTGTATAAAAAAGGTGCCGACATGGCGCATACTCTGAGAAGTTACATGGGCGACACCGCTTTTTTTAACGCGGTGAAATTTACAATGACGCAGAATCAGTTTAAAAGTATAAACAGTATCCAGCTAAGAAATCTTTTTCAAACTTCAAGTGGGCAGAACCTGACTGATTTTTTTAATAACTGGATTTTCTCTGGTGGGTGGCCGCACTTTGCTATCGATTCAGTTTCCTATGCAACTGTAAATACCAACAGCGTGAATGCCATTGTATCTATTAAGCAAAAAATTTATGGTGCTCCGGTTTTATTTTCCAACGTTCCATTAGAGTTAACTTTTTTTAAAAATGACTGGTCCTCTGTTGTGCGTAAAGTAATCATAACGGGCGCTTCGGCCACCTTTACGGTAAACATTCCATTCAATGCAGTTTATTGTGCCCTTAATTATGGCAGTAAAATAAGCGATGCTACTTCTTTTCAAAGCATTGTGTTTAAAACCAATACTGCTGTTCAGTCTACACTGGGAAAGGCTTACATTCAGGTTAAAAACAAAGGCGTTGACTCGTCATTGGTAAGAGTAGTTCATAATTATGTAAGGCCCGATCCTTTTAAAAATAATTCTCAAAATCATATTCTCTCTGATCAGCATTTCTGGACAATTGAAGGAATCTTATCACCGGGATTTCATGCAACGTTGCGGTTAATTTATAATGGAAATAAAGGCATAGTAAGTTCAAATGAATACCTTGATACATTGCTAACCCGTGTAAACGGAGATAGTATAAGACTGTTTTACAGAGCCGATGCCAGGGATGACTGGAAGTTGGTTAAAAACTTTACGAAGTTTATCAGCGGACAAAAAATTGGGTATATTGAAGTAGATACAATGAAATTAGGACAATATACGTTTGGGAATTCAACCGATACGGTAACTGTTAATCACATAAAAGAAAACGTGTTAAATGCCGGAATAAAAGTTTACCCAAACCCTGTAAGAAATAATTTTAAGGTTGAGCTCTCCAAGACTCCTTCAGAAGCCTTAACTCTGTGTGTTATAGATTCCCAGGGGAGATTGCTGCTTGAGAAGATGGTTTATGATAAAATAAATCAAATTGACGTGAGTGCGTTTTTAAAAGGAACTTACCTCATTAAAATAATAAAAGGGAACAAGATGTTATATTCTAATAAAATAATTATTGAATAAATTATTCGAGTAAGACTATTATATTGCAAGCAATGCAAAGTAATTTAACTAATAAAATGGCATTGTTTTGTCTTTTCTTTTTTACTTCCATCGGCTTGTTAATCCTTTCAATTAATCATCCTATTGGTGATTTTGGAAATTATTATTATGGCAGTAAAATGCTACACGAAGGAAAAAATATTGGTTTTTTATATACAGATACACATTGGTTTAATGAGCAGATTAAAACGTATGGTGAAACTGATTTCTTTGAAAATTATGCGCCTATCCCCCCTTTTAGTCTTGTTTTTTACTATCCTCTTATTTTTTTGAAATCAGCAACTGCCAAGCTTGTTTTTAATCTTATCGGTATTATTTTTCTTTGCTTTTCGTTAATACGATTGCTTGAACAGGAAGTAAGTTTAAAAAGTAAATATTTCATTTCCTTTATTGTTTTACTCTTTCCCATCTATAATAATTTAGTACAGGGGCAGGCGTATTTAATTGTCGCGGCGCTCCTGCTTGAAATTTTTATTGCCTGCAAGCTCAAACGAAACATGCTTACAGGCATATATGTCGCGTTACTTTTTCTCTTAAAATTATTTCCCGTATTAATTTTATTTTATTTCATTATTAAAAAACAATATAAAGTCGTGTTATGGAGCGCCGTCTTTATATTAATATTGTTAGGTATTACATGTTTAGTTGTTGATTCTTCTGTGGTTTATAATTATTATGCCTGCATAGTTCCGCGATTATCTCAAAATCAGGTTATAGATCCTTTTTATTATGGACATCAGAGTCTGGATATTTTTCTTAAAAATATGTTTTGTTATGATGCCTTGGAAAATCCCGCCCCGGTTGTTAATCTTCCTTTATTGTTTATACTTATTAAAAGCGTTTGCTTAGCGGGCCTGGTGTATTTTGGAATAAGCCTGGTTCGAAAAGGAGATAATTTTAAGATGTATTCAATATTTATTTTTGTGATGATACTTTTATGCCCTTATATCCCTTCTTATTTTTTGATGCTTCTGTTACCTTTTACATTAACTGTTTTTAGTTTTAAAAACCGAATTCTGTTAATTGTAATAGTAGGATTGGTATGTAATATTCCACTTAACATTGTGGCAGACCAGCCCGTTATTATAAAATATTTTCGGATCATTCTGCTTGTTATTGCCTTTCTGTTAACCATCTTTGAATTGCGTGAAAAAAATAATTACAAACTTTTTGCAGTCGTCTTGGCCTTTTCCTTCGCTTTCGTTTTCGAAAGTTTTACCTCCTCTCCATATTCATATTTTATTCAGGCTAATGGACAAGGAATTTATTTTGATTTAAAAGTTTCAAACAATACACTTATTGCACAACGCTGCATGGGAAGCAAAGACTTTTCGGACACATTGAATTATAGTGATAAGATCATGAATTGGGTGGAAATGAACTCTCATCCATTATTAACTGGCCAAAAACAAAACATAAAAAAGATTTTATTAATAAATAATAATATCCTTTTCTATCTTAGCGACATCCATCAAGGAGTTGGGATGTACAAAGTACACGCGCAAAGAGTTCGCTAGTTGATTTTGAGTTTTTCTAAAGTATATTACATGTTTCCGGTTAAAAAAGTAAAGAAATTATTTACGGCCATGCCGAATGTAGGTAGGGCTGTTGGGGGCATGGCTTATAGTGCATTTGTTTTTTTTATTTTAAAAAATTCAGATGAAAAATCGCTGCTTTACAATTATTCCTGGTTATTAATAATATCAAATTTATGCTTATCCATTACAGGCTGGGGCTTGCGTGACTACAGCGTAAAGGTGTACGTTAAAAATATCCGCCAGGTAAAAATACATTTTTCAGAAATTGCATTCAGTAAAATCCCACTTCTGCTTTTAAGTTGTATTATCATCAGTGTTCTTAATTTTGATGTGTCTTTTAAGGTGTATGCCATTACCCTAGTTTTTCTAAGGACAATAATTTCACTTTTGGATCCGATGATTCTTGTTTTCCAAAAAACTTTGGTGCTGTTCGTTTTTGAAGCAGTAGTTTATACGTTGGCAATCATTTTATTACTGGTGTTTCCGGGTCTTCAAACTTATGTCTTTAACTTGCTTATTTTTGTTGAAGTGTGTAAAATAATTTTA
>JAOQAF010000135.1 GCA_025963735.1 Bacteroidota bacterium | reverse complement strand
ATTGTTTAACGGTTGGCACCAGCTTTATTTTATAGCCTTTTTCTGAAGCATATTTTATATCATTATCATGCAGTGTTGTAATGCCAATATTGAGGATCTTTTCCGGTTCGGCAAAAACGCCAAAGGCATGAAGCGCAATAATAACGGCCTTATACTTCGGATCAAATCCCTCTACGTCCGCTGTCGGATCAGTTTCTGCAAAACCTTTCTCCTGAGCTTGTTTCAAAGCCGCATCATAACTTATTTTCTCATTAATGGTTTTAGTTAAAATATAATTGGTGGTGCCGTTAAATATTCCTGAAACTTTGTTTAATTGTTCATTATCAAAGTACTCTTCCAGTGTACGAATGATTGGAATACTTCCGCAGGTGCTTGCTTCATACAATAACGAAACATTATGTTTTTCCTGAAGTTCATACAGTTCTTTTAAATGTGTGGCAACAAGTTTTTTATTTGCCGTAACAACATGCTTGCCTTTTTGAATGGCGTATTTCACAATTTCAAAAGCTTCGTCGGCATCATCAATTAATTCTACTATTACGTTTATTTCAGGGTTATCTAAAATATCATATTTATTAAAAGTAAAAATTTCGGTGGGTAAACTTCTTTCTTTAGTGCGATCTTTTACCGCTATTTGTGTGATGTTGGCCGTAAATCCTTTACTGTTGTTCAATACATGATATAATCCCTGCCCTACGCAGCCAAAGCCAAAAAGTCCAATGTTTAATTTCTTTTCCATAAATTCTAGTTTATAAAGCTAAGTGCAAGGTTTTCGTTAATAGATGATTTTTTTTTGTTTAAGTAATCCGAAATAATTTTGGACAATTTTTTAGTTTCAATTAAAAATCCATCATGTCCGTAAAACGAATCAATTAGTTTGAATTTACTTTTGGGGATGTGTTTTGCAATAAGCTGTTGTTCTGAAGGGGGAAATAAAATATCGCTGCTTATTCCAATTACAAGGGTATTGGCAGTTATAGTTGTTAAGGTTTTTTCAAGCGATACTTTAGCGCGACCTAAATTGTGAGAATCCATTGCATGAGATAAAGTTACATAAGAGTAAGCGTTAAAACGTTTCACCAGCTTTTCTCCCTGATATCGCTGGTAACTCGAAGAATTGAAATCGCCGATTTTTTCATCATGTTTTTCTTTTTGCGTTTCATGATAAGTCTGATAATTTCGGTAACTTAGTAATGCGATGCTTCTTGCAGCTGCCAAACCTTTCTCTCCGCCATTTTCAATGTTTGAATAGTAAGTGCGATCGGCCTTTATGGCAAGACGCTGACTCTCGTTCAACGCAATACCCCATGGCGAATGTTTCGCATTGGTAGCGATAACAATTGTATTTTTAAACTGGCCGGGTCGCAGAACATTCCATTCCAGTACCTGCTGAGCTCCCTGCGACCCTCCGATAATAATGTTTATTATTTCAATCTTTAAATGAGTACGCAGTAGTTCGTGGGCCTTCACCATATCGCGAATGGTAATGGTTGGAAAATAGCTGAACCACTTTTGTTTGGTTAATTTATTTTCGGTTAAAGGACCTGTGGTTCCGTAACATGATCCCAAATTATTAGCGCAGATAATAAAATAATCGTTTGGATTAAATAAATCGGTTTCTCCAAAAAGTCCGGGCCACCATTCCATTACATTGCTGTTAGCTGTTAACGCGTGGCACACCCAAACCACGTTATCTTTGTTTTGATTTAAGGTTCCAAAAGTGTGATAGGCTATTTCCAGTGATGGAAGACTATCTCCGCTTTCAAGGTGAAATGTTTGATCGTATATAAATTTATTTATCGCCATGCTAATTAGTTTTTGCTTGTAAAAATGGTTTTAACCAATTGCACTTGTTCTAAAGAAGTAAGCAAGTTCACTGCGCTAACCAAACGGATTTGTTTTTCTTTCTGGTAATAAGCCGGCCGGTGACCGCCCTTTATAATTCCAGCGTATTCTGATTCAAATTTTATTAATGATTTAAACTCTGAATCCTGAAGCAGATTAAGCTTTTTTGAACCTGTGTTAATGTTTTTGTTTTCCATAATGTTGGTTTTATTGTCGCCTCTGAAGCGAAAATTAATAATGTTTTAAAATTGGAATTTCCGGTATATTACCGTAACGTTTAATAATTAAGTTTAGAAACTTAACACATACTGCAGCACCACATATACATATGATGAGAGGAGGCGATTTTAAATCCCGCAGGAGATTTTTTGGCAAGCTGTTTTTGAAACTGTGCGTTGTTCATGTTATTATTTTTTAATTTATCTTTCCTCGTTTCTTCGTCCGAGGTGGGAATTAGCACCGGTTTTCCAATCCTAAGCTTGCGCTTCAGACTTTAAGTTGGTTGCCGCGGGTCACTGAGCCTATTCTCTCGCCGCATCTTGATAAATTAATCACACACAAATAAAAGAGGTAATTAATTCTGTACAAAGTTAAAGCATTAAATTTCTCACTTCCAAATTTATTTTAAAAAATTTAAAAGATTGCCCTGTTTGCCATTGATGGCGGGGCAAGCAGTGGCCGCTTTAATTAAAAAATTTGTATCTTGTATTTATGATATGCTCCATTAAGGTTATATTGTTGTTTTTATTTTCCTCTTCTTCTTTTTGTTCCACGGCACAGCAAGGTGCCGAAACAGGTACCGCAAGTTTTTACGCCGATAAGTTTATTGGACGAAAGTGCAGCAGTGGCGAGATTTTCAATCAGAACAGCCTTACCGGAGCGCATAAAAATTTAAAGTTTGGCACAAGGGTTAAAGTTACTAATCTTAAAAACGACAGCTCAGTTATTGTAACAATAAATGATCGAATGCCGAAAAATTCAAAACGTTGTATTGACGTTACTAAAAAGGCGGCTAAACAGTTAAATTTTCTGAACGCCGGATTGATAAAAGTTAGAGTGGAAGTATTAAAAGATTCTTTACCTTAGAGCTTATGAAAAAATGTATTTATTTAGTACTTGTTACTTTTTTATTTAGCTGTAATAATAACGATGGTAACGGCGCCCACAAAGAAAATCAGGATAGCCTTAACAATAACGGGAATTTTGAAGCCAGCTTTGATCATAAGCTTTTCAAACCTCTTGCATTGCCTTTACTCATTGATACTAATTTTATTCTGGAAGTTGATACGAATGAACGGATACCATATCAACAGGTCAGACAACTGGGAACACATTTTCTTGAAACCGAAATGTCAGCAAGCCTTGCTTACGATATCAATACTTTTTGTGAAATTGATTCTTTAAAACATGCCGGAGCATACGAAGAGTATTTGGAAAAGCTTGATGCGGGCATGACAAAAATTTCGATATCGTTTAAGTCAGGAGTAATTGATTTAAAAAATGGGGCTAAATTATTCATATGGGGTATACATAACAGCAGTTATGAGGCTTGTCCGTATTTTGCAGGAACAACGATTATCGCGACTTTTATGAACTCAGAAAAAAAGAACACTCATTTTGTAATTGGCGAAATTTCAGGTGGTGGCGATCCGCCGGCAACCGGCCATGATGAAGTAACCGCGAGAATTGATGAGAATGGAATTGCAACTATAAAAAGTATTTCAATAAATGATGATATTGATTTACCGGGAGAAGAAAAAACGATCCAATCTTTGTTGATTAAGCTTACAAAAGATAAAATCGAAATTCTTGATTCTAAAAAAGAGACGAAGAATACAGAGAAAGCACGCAAGTAAATTATTGCCTTTAACCGTTGTCAGTTTTCAAAGCATCCGAAATTTGTTGAATAATATAGGTCAGGGATGTTTCTCTTTTAATCCAGTTAATGGTAACACCTTCTTTTTCCATCTTTCTGAACCACGTCATTTGTCTTTTCGAAAACTGAAAAATAGCGGTCTGTAACTTCTGAAAAAGTTCTTCTTTTGTTATTTTATTCTGTAAATAGTACGATACGAATTTGTATTCCAATCCTAGAAATTCAAGTCTGTCATGCGTTAATCCGTTATTCAGAAGGCCCTCAACTTCTTCAAGTAGCCCCTCATCCATTCTATTTGATAAACGTTGGGTTATTAATTTTTTTCTTTCTTCAGCAGATACATCTATTCCGATGTAATAGGGGTGATTAGGTCTTTTACCGGATTTTAACTCTTGAGGATTTTGTTGAATAAATGTTGCCACTTCGATAGCCCTTACGAGTCGTTTTTTTGAGTCAGTATCTACATATAAAGTTTGTTGGGCCGGAAACTTTTTTAATTCGCTTTGAAGCTCTTCTTTTGTAAGTCCTTCCAGCGATTGCCTGAGTTCAGAATTTTCTTTGATCTGAGTGAAGCTAAAATCTTTTCTTAAAGAATCGAGGTATAATCCGGTGCCTCCGCATATTACCGGCAATTTTTTTTTGGAAATAAGATGCTGAAAAGCCTTTTCGCATTCAGCCATAAAATCATTTAAATAAAACTTTGAAGTTGGTTCGCAAGTATCTATTAAATGGTAAGGTATTTGCTTCCCCTTTATAAAATATTCTCCAAGATCTTTCCCGGTTCCAATGTTTAAATACTGATATACCTGCCTCGAGTCCGCACTGATAATTTCACCATTTAAGGCAGAAGCTATTTCGCATGCAAGGCGGGTTTTACCACTCGCAGTTGGTCCCAATACTACCAGGCAATTATATTTATTATTTTTCAAGCGGGGTAAAAACTAATTTAATGCTGCCTTCATTCTTAACAATATAAAACATGGTATTATCAAATGATTCCTCAGGATTTTTTAGCGGCGTGCGCTGAAAAGTTTTTTTGTTGACTAAACAGTAATGAGGTTCCGATTCGCCACATTTAATAAATCCTGTTTTTATGAACGACTGACCCGAGGAAAATTGTTTATCTATGTAAGTCATCACATCGCCGGCGTTTTTTTCTTTACAGAAGAATGATATTAATTTGGAGAGACCGCCCGTAACCGTTATTCCTTCTTTGCAGCAAAAACGAATTAATTCGAAAGAACGTTGATTGTCTTTTAAGCGGTCCATTTTTCGTCCTTTTGAGAATGAAGCCACGGCAAGTAATTCCTCTTTTAAAAATAATCCATAATTAAAAGCACTTTGGGTAGAGTTCATTAAATGATACGTGTCGAGAAAACCGGAAGCCTGCATTTTATCTATTTTTTTCACTTCGCAATTCCTTGCAAAAACGGTAGTATTAAGTGAGAGGCGCGATTGAGCAATGGCGGCCAGTTTTTCAGGAGCCGATACTAAAAGATCGAATGGAATAAAAAGTGAGATGGATTTGGCTGAAGAGGTAAAAATAAAAAGATCATTCTTAAATGAGACTTTAATTTTTTTAGGCTCAAGCAACTTTTTCAGTTGTGAAAAATATTTATCAAATTCATTCACGAATTACAACTACATACAATAGGCTCTTCGTGTAATACAGGATGCTAAGCGTTTACCGGCTTTGTGGCCTTTTCAACACAAGCTAAAATACCGGAAGCTAATTCAGTCATATGCGCGTCAGTCCAAGTGCATTTAATGCCAAATGAAATTAGACGGCCAACAACTTCCTGTGTTTTAGGTAAATTAAGTTTGGTATAATCCTGCGATTTTTCTAAAATCTGAGCCGGTAAGGTTGATACGGTTTGCAGTTTTTTCAGATGGTCCCATTGATTAATGAAATGATACATGTTTAAGAACCAATAGTCGAAACCTGCGATCCCTGCCGAGTTAAATTCATTAACTACGCGCTGCGTTGTTTCAGTGTCGGGTAATAAAAGATTTAAAAAAGTGGCCGAATCTCCTGAAGCATCGCCTAACGTGGCAAAACCTATATGCGGGTTTTTAGATAAAAGATCCTGCAAGAATTTTTTATGGTGACGGTTTTTTTCTTTGATACCTGGCACTCTTCTTGTTTGCGCAACGCCAATAGCTGCATGCAGTTCAGAGATGCGATAATTAAATCCCAAGTACGGGTGTTCTTCCATCCCGCGTTTGGCGCCAACATGGCTGTGCCCGTGATCACTGTAAACATCAGCTTTTTTATAGGTTTCTTCGTCGTTTGTTACCAATACACCTCCTTCACCTGCAGTTGCTATTTTAAAGAAGTCAAAAGAATAACTGCCCGCTTTACCAAACAGGCCGGTGTAGGTTCCTTTATAAGATGATGCAAATGCCTGGCCGGCATCTTCAACCAAAATAAGATTGTGTTTTTTTACTACGGCCATAATGCTGTCCATCTCCGCGTTTCCTCCGCACATATGTACAAGGCAAACACCTTTTGTTTTAGGAGTAAGGGCTTTTTCTATTCCTTCGGCGCTTAAACAAAGTGTCTCATCAATTTCAGCGAATACAGGAATGGCTCCAATAAATAATACAGCTTCTACGCTGGCTATAAATGTAAAGGGTGGCACAATCACTTCATCCCCTGCGCCAATACCACTGGCTGCAAGAGCGGTAGCAATAGCGGTGGATCCGCTGCTCATAGCATGCGCAAATTTGGCGCCGGTAATTTTTTTAACTTCTGCTTCAAAATCTTTTGCCTTCCAGTGATTGTTGCGTTGTGCATCATGTCCATATCTAAACAGGATACCTGTTTGCATCACGTCTTCAATTTCTTTGCGCTCTTCCGCGCCAAATAATTCAGTTCCGGCCATAGTTTAATTTTGACGCTAATTTACGGCATTTTTAAAGAAAAAAAGAGTAAAAGATAACTGACATTCACATGTAGATTTCTTGAATTAAAGTTCATTTGTTTGAGTGTGAACTTTCGACTTGTGGGGCCAAGAACAATTCAAATAAGAATTTATAATCCTAAATGCATTTATATTAGATTTTTTATTTTCAAATTGCTTGTGACACAGGTAATTAATTATCTTTAACCAAAACCCTTGTCATGAAAATAAAATTATTTGTTATTGTTGTTTTTCTTATGCTTACCGGGCGCTTTTCCGCTTCGGAGTCTGAAGTTGTAAATCAATACCGCAGCTATTTCGAAGCCGCATATGTTGCTTACCCCAATGTCCCTCAGGGGATTCTGGAAGCCGTTGCTTTTTCAAACACAAGATTTGAACATATTATTCATGATGAACAAACTGCGGAAAGCTGCATGGAACTTCCAAAGTCCTATGGCGTTATGGGCTTAACACTGGATGGAAAAAATTATTTCAGGGAGAACCTGAGAGCTGTGTCTAAACTTTCGGGAATGGATGAGCAATCCATTATTTCTGATCCATCAATTAATATTATGGCATATGCAAAAGCTTATTCCGCTTTAATGGATTTAATGAACGTTTCGGGCAATAATCCCGAAACACATGTTAAGGTTTTAGTAGCTTTAAGCGAGTTACCACTGAGCGATGATATTCATGATGACTATGCTTTAAACACCCAGCTTTATTCTATTTTTTATTTTTTAAACAACGCCAGTTACCAGTCAGCATATGGGTTTCCTTCCTATAATATTAATATGATCTCTGTTTTTGGGGAAGAAAACTACAAGGTTCTGAGTTCTACATCCGTTACCGTTCTTAAAACCAACATTAAAAGTATTGATGGAGGTAACTATCAAAAAAGTGGAGTGGTAAATCAAATATTAAGTGCTAATTATGGTCCTGCTATATGGAATCCTACTTCATGTAATTACAGCTCCAGAAATGGAACCGCTATTTCCGCAGTTACTATTCACACCACGCAGGGATCGTATGCCGGAAGTATATCATGGTTTAAAAATTGCAGCGCTCAGGTTTCGGCGCATTATGTTGTGCGCTCATCTGATGGACAAATAACGCAAATGGTGCTTGAAATCAATAAAGCCTGGCACGTTGGTAATCACAATCCTTATACAATTGGTATTGAACATGAAGGATTTATTAATAATGCATCCTGGTACACCAATGCCATGTATGCTTCAAGTGCTAATCTGGTAAAAGACATTTGTCTTTCAGGGTATGGCATTGCCCCTACAAGTTGTTATAACGGACCTTCCTGTAATGGCGGAAGCAGCAACTGTCTTATTTCCACCTCATACAGAATAAAAGGCCATCAGCAATATTCTGCTCAAACGCATACAGATCCGGGTATAAACTGGAACTGGCCAAAATATTATTGCCTCATTAATAATTGCGGAGGCGGATCAGTAGCAACACCGCCACCACCTTCTGCCAGCGCCAATACCTGCGGAAACAAAACATTAACGCGTGCCACACCTCCTGCCGGAATTACTTACTATTGGCAGGGAACTTCATGCGGAACAAGCACGGGCAACTCGGCAGTTACTTATGTTGCTTCTGCTTCAGGTACTTATTATTTAAGAGCCAGGGATAACAGTTCGAACGTATGGTCAAGCTGCAGCTCGGTAAATGTAACGGTAAATCAGGATCCTTCTAATCCACCGCCGCCAACCGTTAGTTCCAGTAACTGCGGGTTAACGGTTTTAACACGGCCAACACCACCGGCAGGCGAAACATTTTACTGGCAGGGAACAACCTGTGGAACAAGCGCCGGAAATTCAGCACCCAATTATTCTGTAACCACGTCTGGCACTTATTATCTGCGGGCTAAAACTTCTGCCGGATGTTGGTCGCCTTCCTGTTCAGCATTGGCTGTTAATGTTATTGCAGGCCCGATTACTCCTCCTGTTCCATCATCAAGCAGCAACGGGTGCGGGCCAAAAACACTTACGAGGGCCACGCCTGTAGCGGGAACTACTTATTTCTGGCAGGGTACATCCTGCGGAACTGCAACATTAAATTCTGCATCAACCTACACGGTAGGGGTTAGCGGTACTTATTATTTAAGAGGGAAAAACACCTCCGGCTGCTGGTCTAATTGCAGTTCTCTTGCTGTGAATATTACACCTTGCCCTACAAACCTTTCTGCATCAGTAGGAGGCGCTTGTCCGAATAAAACGGTTAGCCTTAACTGGTCAAATGCCGGTGGAACCTGGACAGTTGACGTATCACTTGATCCGGCCTTCGGAAGTGTAAACAGTAAAACGGTAAGTAATGTTAGCACCATAACTGCCCCCATAGGATTCAGTCCAGCACTGGTATTTCAGCCGAATGCAACTTATTATTGGCGATTAAAATCAGGCCTGAATGTTTTTAACGGGCCTGTATTCACTGTTCCTTTCTGCGATATTGTTACCCCTTCAACCACCTTAAGTACGCTAACAGGTTGGCAGAATACAACTTTTACAGTAGGATTTACCGATACGGATAATAATACTGTTGGAAAAAGTTTTTATAACATCTCCGATTTTAACGGAAGCGAATGGCATGCTAATGGCACCAGGGGCTTTTTAAATGATAATTTTGATAATACAACATTAAGTTCAGACTGGACCATGGCTAACGGTTCGTGGGTTGCCGCTTCCGGTAACCTGATGCAAACAGATGATCTCAACGCCAACACCAACCTTTCGGCAGTGTTAACCCAAAGCTTATCAAACCGGTACTTGTATCACTGGAATGCTAAAATAGAAGGCAACGGATCGAACAGAAAGGGGGGCCTTCATTTTTTCTGCAGTAATTCAGCATTGTCAAACCGGGGAAATTCTTATCTTCTGATGGCCAATGTGGATAACGGAAAAGTAGAATTTTATAAAGCAACCGCTAATGTTTTAAGTTTAGTAAAAGATGCCGACTTTAACTTTATTGCGGGTCAGTTTTATGATTTTAAACTAATTTATGATCGTGTTACATCGAAAATGGACGTTTATGTAAATGATGTATTGGTTGAAAGCTGGGAAGATGCCTCTCCTTTGGTTTCAGGAAATTCGGTTTCTTTCAGAACAGAGAATGCTTCCATGTCTGTTAATTACCTTGAGGTACTTCGCTCAAGAAACAGTATGGTTACAGTAAGTACAGGGTCTGCCACCACTAACGACATCCGCTATCAGAATTCCGGACCAAACATTTCGGCAGGAAAAATTATGTCGTTGGTTACCGATGCGCAGGGCAACATTTCAACTTTTGCTTCTGTTCCGGTAAATGTAGATTGGTCGCCACCACTTGCTATCACTAATGTAAACGATGGTACAGGACAAGACATCAACACAACATTGCTAACCAATCAATTATCGGGCAACTGGGCGCCAAGCAGCGATCCTAATTCAGGAGTAAGTAATTATTTTTATTCGATAGGATTAAACCCCGGCGATTCAAGTGTAACAGGCTGGACAAATAACATGACTCAGCTAATTGCGATTAAAAATAATTTGTCTTTAACCTTAAATCAAACTTATTTCTTTAACGTAAAAGCAAAAAACGGTGCAGGATTATTTTCACCCGTTTTAAGTTCAAACGGTCAAACAGTTGTTGTAAGCGCGGTTGGAATTGAGGAGCTCAATTCGGTTTCGGCCTTAATGGTATATCCAAATCCTTTCAATGAAAGTGCGATTGTAGAATATATTTTATCGAAGATGGAAAACACCATTATCACATTAACCGATATTTTAGGAAGGCCTGTTTCTGTTTGGAATAATAAATCAGAAACCGAAGGCATACATAAAATTCAAATAAACGCTTCTGAGTTGCACCTGTCTGTAGGAATGTATTTTTTAAAGTTTCAAACAGAAAATGGAAGTGCAACCCTTAAACTAATTCTTAATAAATAATTAAATTTTTATGCTTTTAAAATTTCTTGCAGATACCCTCTTGATTTGTAATTTTTTTAAACAAAAAATATTTTATCGAAGCACTTCACTAAAAACGTTTGTTTTTGTGTGCTTTATATTTTCCCTTCACATTAAAGCTGCTACAATTACCAGCAACACTGTTACCGGTAACTGGACGTCGGCGGCATCTTGGGCCGGAGGCATTGTGCCGGGCGCCGCTGATTTGGCGATAATTGCCAATGGTGCTAACATTACTGTTAATGCCAATATTACCATTGGTTCTGTGCAGGTAAATGCCGGAGGAACACTTAATGGTTCTTCTTTCAATATTAGTTTGCTCAACAATTGGAACATGAACGGTACATTTAATCCCGGCACCTCTACTGTTTTATTTAATGGTAATGCGGCGCAAACCATTAATGGCACCGGTACGGTTTCTTTTCATCACATCATAGATAATAATACCAATGGAGGGGCAGGTATGGGGGTTTCAGCGCATCCGGTGAATATGAATATTTTTGGTAATTTTCAGAACAACGGGGTTTTTAACCGTAACAACACTTCTTTTCCGGCAGCAAAAGTAACCTTTGCCGGAACCACAATTATATCGGGCGCAAACGCGTTAATACTTCATAACATTGACATACTTGCCGGAGCTACGCTTAACGGTGCCACAGGAATCGGAGCAGGTACATTCGACATGTACTTTACCGGAACCTGGAATAATATGGGGACGTTTAATCCCGGTACAGGAAATGTTACCGTTCAGTTCTCATCTGCAAATGTTACCCAGCAAATTTTTCCGGGTGCCAGTTCATTTTATAATTTACATATCAATAAGAATGTTGATGTGGCTCCTCAGGGCAACATGACAGTTCTGAATGACCTTGTAATTACAACCGGCACATTGAGCGCTTCTAATTTTAATATTAATGTAGGAGGAGATTTTAATAATGCAAGTTTATTTTCAGCGGGCACAAGTCTGGTAAATTTAAACGGAACAATAAATCAAACCGTTACAACAAATGCCGCAAGTCCTTTTTATAATCTAAAAATTAATAAAGCCGCGGGTGATGTTTACCAGGCAAGTAATATTCAGGTTAGCAGTACTATAAATTTTACAAACGGTAAAATTTACACTTATACATTATTACCAACGCTTTATCAGCTGTACCTTTCCAATACCGCAGTGGCTGGGATTACAGGTGGTTCAGCAGCAAGTTGTGTTATAGGAAATCTCCGCAGGGCGTTAGTAGCCGGTGCAGGAATTTATCAGTTCCCGTTAGGAGTTGTGAATACAAGCCCCGTTAAATACAGGCCTCTCACTTATAATCAAAGTGCGTCGGGTGGTGCTGCCAACATGAACATGCAGTCCGATACAGTTTATCCTGCACCGGTTAAAACAGCTAACTGGTTTGTAAAAATTACTACTAATTCCGGAAATCCTCAAGGCAAGCTTACAATGAATTATAATTTGTCTGCTGATTTTATTGCCGGAACACAGGAGTGTGTTTTAAATATATTAAGGGGCCAGGCATCAACAGGAAGTAATTGGAATCATGTTTTGCAAAGCGTTACTTCAGCAACGGGTGGTGTAACAGGTTCTGTTACTGCCAACCTGCCTTCTGTTCTTAATCCTTTTGGCTATGTAATCGGGGAAGCCTTACCGGTTGCATCTAACGCGAATGTATGCGAAGGCTCTACGGCAACCTTGTTTGCGAATTCACCTTCAGGATCGGCACATTTTAACTGGTATAACGCTTCAACCGGAGGAACTTTGCTTCAGGCAGACAGCAATGCATACCTTACACCCATTCTTAGCAGCACTACTGTTTATTATCTGGAATATTTCGATTCGCTTACGAACTGTAAATCTCCACGGGTTCCGGTAACGGTAAGCCTTACCCCGGCTGCCAGTTCGGCTTTTAATTTACCTGATACTGTTTGCCTGGGTTCAAACGAACTGATTACATTTATGGGAACCGTTAGTGCAGGAGCCACATATTACTGGAATTTTGACGGAGGAATTGTTGTGAGCGGTTCAGGAGGAAGTAATCATCAGGTATACTGGAACAGTCCTGGTACAAAAAACATCACTTTATCCATTGCCGCAAGTCCTTGTAACTCTTCATTAACGGTACATTCAGTTGAAGTGGTGCCTACACCATCACAACCCCTTTTAACCACCAGCAATTATGCCGTGTGCAAAGGTGATTCAGTTACTTTAACAGCCAGCGGTTCTTTGGGAGGCAATACCATTAACTATTTTTTTTATGATTCGTTAAATGCCGGCACTTATCTTGGCACTTCACCTTTAAAAGTTAAGATAACCGATACTACTACTTTTTATCTTGACGTTACAAATGAGTTTGGCTGCAAAAGCAAATCTTCAAGAGATTCAATAACCATTATTTCTAACAAACTTCCTTTTTTGGCAACGCCATATTCGGATGATATAAGTTTGTGTTTTGGCGATTCTGCCAAATTATATGTGAACCTGGTGCAACCACCTGCCGCGAATGTTTATTGGTGGGATGCGGTAAGCGGTGGAAATTTTATTTCTAATAAAGATACCATTCGTACAGGAGCGCTGTTTCAAAATCAAACATACTGGGTTGAAGCGATTACACCTTATGGTTGTGATAATGGCGGAAGAATTCCTGTATCTGTAATCGTTAATCCATATCCTGTTATTGCATTGCAAACAGGTCTTCCTGGTAATACTCTGCAAACGGGATTAAGCGTAACGGTGGAGGCCATACCTGCAGGATATTCTGTGTATGAATTTTATTTAAATAACGTGTTGGTTCAATCTTCTTCCGCAAATACGTATACTTCAGATCAGTTTAATGATGCGGATAAAATGACGGTAATTGCCACAAACGGCACTTGCAGAGGAACAGCTTCCGATGCACTAACGTTAAACGTAAGGCCTGTTGCCAACGCATTTACACCTAACGGCGATGGGGTAAATGATTTGTTTTTAAAGGGCTTTAACCTGAGCATATTTAATCGTTGGGGACAACAGTTGTACCAAGGGACTACAGGCTGGGACGGTTCTTATCAAGGTGCAAAGGTTAGTGCGGGAACCTATTTTTACATCTATACCAAAACAGATAAGGATGGCAAAAACGTAACTGTGAATGGGCCTGTAACCTTAGTAACTGAATAATTTGTAGTATGAACTGTAAACAAATTTTATACCTCCTTTTTTTGAATTTGTCTTTGGTGTGCGCCGCGCAATCGCAACAGCAAAAAGCCGACACAGCTTTCGCGCACGGTAAATTTTCAACTGCCATTGAACTGTATCAGAAAGTTCTCAAAAAAAATAATGTTCCCCATAATAATAAAATCGTTTATTATAAACTGGGCTCATCATTTTATTCGATTCATAAATATAAAGAAGGAAAAGAATGGATTGAAAAGGCCATTGAAGAAGGCTATTCTGAGCCTTCCGTGTTTTTGCAATATGGAAAAATTCTGGCGATGCTGAGTGATTATAAATCGGCCAGAAACGCTTTTATTGAATACCAGAAACGCTCAGGCGATAATACTGTAACAGCCAAAATTGCTTCTTGTGATTTTGCATTAAAGGGTGAAAAATCTCTGATCCCCCTTGAAGTAAAAAATATTGAAGAGTTAAATTCAGCATACAGCGAGTTTGGTTTGGCTTTTGTGAAAGATGAATTAATTTTTTCTTCATCAAGAATAAATGAAAATGACCGGCAGGATAATTTTACGGGCCAGGGTTTTTCTGATATTTATTCATCAAGGTTAGGAAGCATAACCAATAAATGGAAGGAGCCGGTTAAATTAAAAGGTGGTGTTAATACAAAATTCAATGATGGTACCTTTGCTTTTAACAGTAAAGACAATACCGGATATTTTATGCAGTGTAACGGCGCTACCGGGAAAAAAGAAAACTGCAGCATATTTTATTCCGTTTATAATGAAAAGGAGAATGCGTGGAGTAAATCAAAAATATTCGATTATTCGCATCCAAATTCTAACATAGGGCATCCTGCTATTAGTTCAGATGGCAACACCATGTACTTTGTTTCCGATATGCCGGGAAGCGTGGGAGGAAAAGATATATGGATCATTAACCGTAAAAATAATGTTTGGGGAACTCCTGTTAATGCCGGTAATGTTATCAATAAAGTAGGCGATGAAGTATTTCCTTCGCTAAGCGGCGATTCGCTTTTGTTCTTTTCATCTGATTACCATCCCGGTTATGGCGGCCTTGATATTTTTTATGTACCGTTAAAAAACAACAGTGTTCAGGGAACCGTTACCAATCTTCTCGCGCCAATTAATTCAAGTGCGGATGATTTTTCTATTGCGCTTGGCAGATCGGTTCTCGAAGGATACTTCTGCTCTAACCGTGAAGGTGGTAAAGGTCAGGATGATATTTATTCTTTTAACAGAGCGGCTTTGATTTTAAACGCTATTGGAAAGATTGTGGATTCGGAAACAAATAAACCCGTTAGCAATGTTACCGTTTACTTTAAAGGCGATAACGGAATTATTGATTCTATTACAACAGGAGCGAGCGGCGAATTCAATTTTAAAAATTTAAAACCGGATCTTAAATACGCGGTAACTGCAGTAAAACAAGGTTTTTTCAGCGACTCTAAAAATCTTTCTACCGTTGGTGTAAAAGAAAATATGGAGTTTTCAAAAAAAACAGGGGTAGACCTGGATTTTGGTTTACTTAAAATAAGTAAAAAAGAAATTGTTATACCTAATATTTCATATGACTTTAATCAATCAGAATTAAAACAGGAAAGTAAAATTGAGTTGGATAAATTGGCGCGGATCTTAATTGAAACACCTAAAGTTATTATTGAGATCAGCTCTCACACCGATGAAAAGGGAGCCGACGATTATAATAAAACCTTATCACAGAAACGCGCGCAGAATGTAGTAGTTTATCTGGGCCAGAAGGGTGTTGCCAAGGAAAGAATGATAGCAAAGGGGTATGGCGAATCGCAGCCCTTACGTAAGAACGCACAAAGTGAAGAAGATCACGCCTTAAACAGGCGTACCGCATTTAAAGTAATTAAAAATAACTAAATCAAAACCATGAGAAATATTATAATTTTTCTTTTAATAACCAACGCCTTTGTAAAAGCGCAAAACGATTTTCAGTTAAGCCAGTTTATGTTTAATGAAATAACTTTTAATCCGGCGGCAACAGGTAATTCCGATAAATTTATCGCTTCGTTAATAGCCAGAAAACAATGGATGGGTGTAAATGGTTCGCCCAGTACGCAATTTTTTAATGCGCATGCTTATGTGAACCAGCTGAAAGGCGGACTTGGTTTAACCATTATCAATGATAAAATCGGGTATGAAAGCGCCTTAAATCTTAAACTAAGTTACGCTTATCACATAAAGTTGTCGGAAGGTTCCTCTTTATCGGCCGGGTTTTCAGGGGGCTTCATAAATAAGCGGCTGGATGGATCAAAACTAATATATGAGCAGGGTTCTGATCCGGGTGCAATTACTGCGCAAACAAGCATTTACGTTCCTGACGTAGCAGCTGGTTTAGAATTCAATTCTAAAAATTTCACCGGAGGAATTTCCTCCACGCATATTAGTCAGTCTTTTTCAGAGGCAACACTTTATAAGGTGCCGAGGCATTATTTTTTATATGCCAAATATAAATTTGCAGTTAAAGATGTTACAATCACTCCGGCATTACTTGTAAAAAGTGCATTGTTTATCACTCAATACGAATTAAACACAAACGTGATGTATAAGAATTTATTTTGGGTTGGCGCTACTTACAGGTATAATGAATCGGTAGTAGGTCTTGTTGGATTTGCCATCAATAAAATCAGAATTGGTTACACTTATGATTTTAATTCATCGCAATTAAGAAAACAAAGTAATGGTTCTCATGAAATAATGCTTCAGGCAGTTTTAAACGGGTTTAATAAAAAGGAAAAAGATTACAAGTCACCACGATTTTTTTAAGGAAGGACAGGCGTGTTATTATTTTCTGTATACCAGGCGCAATAAACCCGGAAATACAATCAATAATAAAGGCAAGCCGGCAGTAAATCCCCCGATAACAGCTACTGCAAGAGGTTGCTGCATTTGAGCGCCAAGACCAATTCCTAAAGCCAAAGGCATTAAAGCTAAAATAGCCCCAAGTGCCGTCATGAGTTTCGGACGGATGCGAAGAGCGATCGCATAATCAATTGATTTATCAATATCACCTGTTTGTTTTAAATTCATTTTAAACTGGTTCACTGTAAATATTGCATTTTCGGCTATTATACCCACTATCATAATTATTCCTGTATAGCTGCTAACGTTTAAGGGAATGCCAACTATATACAACGCTATAATGCAGCCGCCAATGCCTGACACCGAAATAAATAAGACAAGCAGCGACAAGATCCATTCCTTAAACAAAAACATTAAAACTCCGAAAACAAATAACGAAGCCATTGCCAAAATAATAAGTAATTCTTTAAAGGATTGCTGCTGCTCGGCATAAGCGCCTCCATATGAAATAGTGTAACCCTGAGGCAAGGATAAATTTTGTTCCAGCTTTTTTCTTATATCATTCATTGCGCCACCCAGGTCCCGGTTTTCAAAACGGGTAGTTAAAACCACGGCCGATTTTAAATCTTCCCGCCGGAACTCTATTTCGCCCGGAACAATACTGACACTGCAAAAGAAAGATACGGGCCTGGTAGTGCCATCAGGTAAAAAAATCATTTGCCGTTTAATATTTTCAAGATCATTTGTTTTGTAATCGGTAAACCGTAAAAGTATTCTGCGCATCTGCTCTCCATCCTGAAACTGACCTAACTGTAAGCCTCCTGTCATTGCAGCCTGGGCAGGCGATGGTGTAGGCATGTTAGCATTCAGGCCTAATGGAATTCCACCTGTGTAAGCCGTTAGTTGCGTTTGAAAATCAGTTAAGGTAATCTTATATAAGTTCAGTTTTTCCTGGTCAGGTGTAAAAATTATTGAAGGTCCTGCGGTAACCAAACCATTATTAATGTCTACAATTCCCGAAATTTGTTGTAATAAAGAATCGGCCTGCCTGGCATACATTTTCAAAAGCTTATAATCATCGCCGTAAATTTTTATTTGTATTGGCGAAGGAGTACTCATTAAATCTCCCAACAAATCAGAAATACGCTGCCCAAAAGAAATTTCTTCCATGGTAGTAACATTTGCTTCAATCTGCCTTCTTAAATCGGTAATTACTTCTTCGGTTGATTTTGTTCTGTTCTTTTTTAATTGAATAGAATAGTCACCAATGTTTGACGGATCGGCCCTGAAAGCCATGTGGGTGCCGGTTCGGCGTGAATAAGAATCCACATCCGGATTTTTAATAATTATTTTTTCAATTTCCCTGCACATAGCATCGGTTTCTTCGATAGAAGTTCCTGCCGGAGAAATATAATCTAAAACAATGCTCCCTTCATCAAGATCAGGTAAAAATCCTGTTTCCAATTTTCCGGATGCAAATAACGCGGATGCAAAAATCAGAACAACAATGGTAATGGCTATAAATGGTTTTCTGAAAGTCCGGCTTAACCATTTAAGTTTACCCATAGAGTGTTCGGCGCTGTGTACTTTTGGTTTTAAAGGATGCCTGTAGCCAATGATTAAATGTAAAACGGGGAGCAATAACCAGGTAACTAAAAACGAAGTGATCATTGTAATTTGCATGGTGTCTGAAAGTTCTTTAAAAAAACTTCCGGCTAAGCCACTCATTAAACGAAACGGAAAATGAATAACAATAGTGGCAAGTGAGGAGCCAATCATTGCCGGGAATAGATCTCTTATAGCTTCTTTTACTACAGTAAACTTATCTTTTTCAGGAGCATCTTCATGACCCCGGTAAATCTGCTCAATAATAACTATGGCATCATCAATAATTAATCCTATTGAAGCGGCAATAGCGCCTAAAGACATTATGTTGATGGTTATACCTGCCAAATGTAAAATCAATAAAGTAAATGCCAGGGTAACAGGTATAGTTAAGATAACTACCAGACTTGAACGCCATGAGCGCAAAAAGATAATCATGACAATGATTGCTAAAAACAATCCTTCATAAATTGTTTTAATTACGCTGTCAATACTATCGCCCACAAAGGCGCTCTGATCATAATAAGGTTTTAAAACATATCCTTTTGGCAATGCCTTTTTTGCTTCACTTAATTTGGACTCAACATCTCTGGCAAAATCCAGAAGATTAACACCCGGCTGTTTTACCAGGTCAATGAGTACAGCATTGTTTCCATTAGCATTAATAATTAAAAATTCCTGCTGCTCCTGAATTTCTACTTTTGCTACTTCTTTTAGTTTAACAATCCGGTTGCCGTCATTTTTTATAATAAGATTTTCGAGTGCTTCAATATCTGTTACCCGTGTATCGGTAATTGATAAGTATAGGCGTCTATAGTCGTTGAGATAGCCGTTCGAAAGAACAAAATTGTTATTATTAAATGCAGTAATTAAGAAGTTAGGATTTAAACCTAGTGAAGATAGTTTAACCGGATCAGGGATAATTACAAAATCTTTTGCTTTCCCACCTCTTACAACAACATTTGAAATACCGGCAACTTGTGAAAAAATCGGACGTAAAATTAAATTAGCCTGATCCCTTAATGCTACTTCGCTGTGTTTATTTCCTTCAAGGGTTAAGCCATATACAGGAAACAAGGATTGATTCATTGGTTCAATGGAAAGATTAACCCCGGGTGGCAGATAATTTTTTATTTCATTGATCCTGCTTTCTATCTGTGTTTTTTGAGCGTAAGTATCAAGGCCCCACTCAAAATAAACATCAATGGTTGAAGTACCGCGTCCTGTACTGCTTCTGATAACGGTAACGCCCTTTACACGTTTAACGGCGCTTTCCAGGGGCTTGGTTATTGTTATCATCATTCTGTCTACAGGTATTTGTCCTGCATCAACAAGAATGGTGATCCGCGGAAACAAAACTTCCGGAAAAAGATTTGTTTGCATTCTTGAATAAGAAAATGCTCCGGCAATTAATAACAGAAGACCTACAAAAAGTATAGGTTTGGTAAATACCTGAAAATAATTTTTAGAGTTTAACATGTTACTGCCCGGTGATTTTAATGTTAGCAGTGTCTTTTAATCCATAGTTACCTGAAATAATTATTCGGTCATTAATATTAAAATGAGGCGAAATGATTTCAATCTCTTTTTCGTTTTTATTACCAATGGTTACGTTAACTTTAACAGCTGTTGAATCATTAATTAATTTCATAACCCAGAATTCTTTCATCATTTCATCGCTTAGTACGCATGGCTTGGAAACAATTTGGGTAGCGCCGTTCAGCAGCTTGCTTACCTGAATTTTTACAATTAAATTTTCCGGTAAAAACAAAATTTCGCGGCACTTAGCCAGCATGGTTTGCGTTTGAGCGGTGCCGTTCATGGCGGTTAATGGTGTAGTAATAATACCTGTATGGGTTGAGTTATCGGGTAAGGTTATTAGGCAGGAGTTGCCGGTCTTTGCAAACTGGCTCAATTCATAGGGAACATTTATTTGAAACGCCAGATCGTTGCTTTCGGCGATGGTACAAAGCTGTGTTCCT
>JAOQAF010000104.1 GCA_025963735.1 Bacteroidota bacterium | reverse complement strand
AGAAAGCTATGTCGAGAAAAGAACTTGAAATAAGTTTGCGCACTTTTTTCAAAAGTTTAATAAGCATTGGCCTCCGCATCATTTTAATAGTAACGGTTGCCGGAATGCTTGGTATTGGCACTGCAAGTTTTGTTACCATTTTAGGAGCCGCCGGATTAGCGGTAGGGCTTGCGCTTCAGGGCTCTTTATCCAATTTTGCAGGAGGAGTGCTTATACTTATTTTTAAACCTTTTAAAGTGGGAGATAGCATTGAGGCGGCAGGACAAGCGGGCGAAGTAACAGAGATCCAGATCTTCAACACCATCCTACTTACCGGCGATCACAAAACAGTTATTCTGCCTAACGGTCCTTTATCAAATGGCACCATTGTAAACACCACCCGGTACGGTACTCTACGAATTGAGATTGCCCTGCAGGTAAGTAATGATAATAATATTGAAAAAGTAAAAGAGGTCATAACAAACGTGCTGGATGTTAATGACAAATTGATTAAGCATCTGGAACCAAAAATTCTTATTGGAAAGGTTACAGATGGCGCGGTTAATATTACAGTAAGGCCTTTTTGTTTGCCCGGTGATACTACCTTGCTCACCAGTGAATTATATCACGACCTTTATTTCGCGTTTGAAAGAAACAGTATTAAACTTCCACCTCCTTTAAGAATTATACAAGCTAATTGATATGGTGATAATTAACAAGCAAAACATTTTATATGAAAATTTCAGAGGCACAAAAAAAAATTGATGTCTGGATAAAAAAATACGGGGTGCGTTATTTTAATGAACTAACCAACACCGCACTCCTCATGGAGGAAGTGGGCGAAGTGGCAAGGGTTATGGCAAGGCGTTATGGCGAACAAAGTGAAAAGGAGAGCGACAAAGGAAAAAAACTTGAGGATGAGCTTGCTGATGTTTTATTTGTTTTGATTTGTATTGCAAACCAAACGGGAATTGATCTGGAGAAAGCATTAAAAGAAAATCTTGCGAAAAAAACAAAGCGCGATAAAACCCGTCACGTAAAAAATAAAAAATTAAAAAAAGTTTAATCTTTTTTAAAGAAGGTTTTCATAAACTCGCTGGCGAAAACAAAATCAAATAACTCCTGATTTTTTGTTCCAAGAATTTCAGTTTTATCGCCTGTCCACCAGTTTTCTCCTTTATAAACAAACATAATATTTTCACCAATTTCAATTACACTGTTCATGTCGTGAGTAATAATTATGGTGGTAATGTTATACTCCTGTGTAATATCTTTTATAAGATCATCAATAATGATGGAAGTTTTTGGATCGAGACCCGAATTTGGTTCATCGCAGAATAAATATCTTGGGTTATTGGCCATAGCGCGGGCCAGAGCAGCACGCTTTTTCATGCCACCGCTTAGTTCGGCGGGATACAGTTTGTTTTTTCCTTCAAGCTTTACACGCTGAAGACAAAAATTTACCCTGTCAAGTTTTTCTTCCTTACTTAAATCGGTAAACATATCAAGCGGAAATCCAACGTTTTCTTCAAGGGTTTGTGAATCAAACAATGCACCACCCTGAAAAAGCATACCTATTTTTTTTCTGATTTCCTGTTTGCCTTTTACATCCAGCTTAGGAAAATTTTCACCGTCAAACACCACATCGCCGCTATCTACTTCGTGCAGGCCAACCATCAGTTTCATTATAGTGGTTTTACCGCATCCGCTCTCTCCTATTATTAAATTGGTTTTACCCGGTAAAAACTTAAACGACACGTCTTTTACAACGTGCCTGTTATCAAATGTTTTATTTATGTTTCGGATCTCTATCACCGGTGAAAAAACAAATTGGTTAAGATTAAACCAAAAAGTAAAATAAGAATGCTGCTGTATACTACCGCGCTTGTGCTGCTTTTACCTACTTCAAGGGCGCCGCCGCTTGTGTGGTAACCATAATAAGATGAAACGGAAGTGATTATAAAAGCAAACACAATAACCTTGGTGAAAGAATAATATAGTTTCCAGGGTTGAAAAAAAGCTTGTATGCCAAACACATACTGATACTCAGTACAGGCTCCTGAACTAACGCCCATGGCATAACCTCCCCATATTCCTAAAAACATACTTAAGGCAATTAGAAACGGAAAAATAAGAACGGCTGCTGCTATTTTAGGAAAAATAAGATAACCTGCTGAGTTAATTCCCATAATTTCAAGAGCGTCGATCTGTTCGGTAATACGCATGGCTCCAATTTCGGAAGCAATATTAGAACCAACCTTTCCGGCCAGAATCAGGCAAACAATAGTCGGACTAAATTCAAGTAAAATACTTTCGCGGGTTGTAAAACCAACAGCGTAAAGAGGCACCAGAGGGCTGGTGAAACCAAAAGCCGCCTGAATAGTAATGATGCCGCCCATAAAAATGGAAATAATAGCAATAATAGGAAGCGATGAAATTCCTATACTGTTTATTTCATGAAGAATTTGTCTCCAGTAAACGCTTAACTTCTGAGGTTTGCTAAACACCCGGAACATAAGCATGAAATAGCGGCCAATATGGAAAAACGGGTTCATGTTGAAGGATAAAAGTACTAATAATTACTTATATTTGCATACCGCACCATGTTTAAACGATACCTTTTATTATTCGCTGTCGGGGCTCTTGTACTAAGTACTCTGGAAGGTTGTTTTATATTCAGATCAAAGAATAAATGTGATTCGTGCCCAAGCCACACCATGAAAAAACGCACAAGAAGAATCGGTAAACATTGAAACTATTTAAATTTCATTTTTACCTGGCCTAATATTTGGCGCCACCAATCCCAATGTTTTCAATTGGATGCCAGGTTGTTTTAATTTCCTGAAGATCAAAAATAAGATAGGGGTTTTGATTTTCATCCTTACTCCAATCTTTATTCCAGTTAAAACTACGCTTTACATTTAAAGAAGAATTTTCGGCTATTTTCTTTTCTTCTTCTTTATTATCTCTGCAATAAATAACAGCATTTATATCCATGTGAGAGGAAAAATGATCGTGCAGCTCTTTGGAAGTTCCGGTAAGAATATTTACAACACCGCCGGGTAAGTCAGAGGTAGCAAGAACTTCAGCAAAGGTAACAGCGCACAGCGGAAGCGATTCTGAAGCGAGCACAACACACACATTTCCACCGGCTATTATTGGGGCTATGACGCTTACTAGTCCAAGCAGCGCCGATTTCTCGGGGGCAACAACTGATACCACACCGGTTGGTTCAGGCACCGAAAAATTAAAATGAGAAGAAGCAACCGGATTAACACTGCTGAACAATTGCTGGTATTTATCGCACCACCCCGCATAATACACCAGGCGATCAATGCTTAGTTGCAATTCTGTTTGCGCTGACTTTTCCGAAATACCCTGAAGCATAAGCTCTTCAACAAACTGTGCTTTTCTTCCTTCGAGCATTTCGGCAATACGGTAAAGAATCTGGGCACGATTAAAAGCGCTTCGTCCGCTCCATCCCCCAAACGCGCTTCTGGCTGCAACAACCGCATTTCTGAAATCTTTTCGTGATGATAAACATACGTTGGCAAGCGTTTCCTCCTTTTTATTTTTAAGTTCGTAGTATCTTCCGCTTTCTGTTCGGGGAAACTGACCGCCAATATATATTTTATATGTTTTTAATACGTTTAAACGCGACATGACTTATAATTTTTATAAGTAAAGATAAGAAGATTTTGCTGTAGGGTAAGCGGAATTACAATAACTGACAAAAAAAATCGTTATACCAAAAACCAAAGTTTAATTTCAAAGAATGAAAAAAATAGTTGTGTTGTTAATTTTGTCGTTCCCGCCTGTTTTCTCCTTTTCTCAATCCGACACTTTATACACTATTAATAATGAAAAAATTGCCTGTCATGTTATTGAAATAAACAGCTTTGAAATAAAATACAGAAAATATCAGGCATCTGATCTTATTCTGTATACCGCTAATAACGCCTTTATTAGCCGCTATAAATTAATTAATGGCTTTACCGAAACTGTTAGCCACAATCATCACGATTCTTTATCCGCTTTGAAAGAGTTAACCGGGCAGCTTCCGGCAACAATCAGGGTTCATCCTTTTTCTTTTTTACTTAATCATGTTTCAATTTCACTTGAAAAAGTTATAAAACGCGGAATGAGTTTAAACCTTGAATTAGGATATATTTGTTCTTTTTTTAATTCCACTCTAAATACTGCTCCGGCAGGATTACTGCACACTTCATCCAGTTATTCGGGTTATTATATTAAACCCGGATTTAAACTTTATGTAAATAAAAACAACGCTTTTGAAACTTTAAAATCATCTCATCCATTAAATGGATATTATGTAAAGATTGACATGGCCCTATCTGAGATCAATTACCATGGATTTAGTACGGTTATTTACCCTTCCGGCACACGCCCTGCCGAAGTATTTACTGATTTTAAAACAATAGCCTACGGCGGGTATATTAATTTTGGGAAACAGAACTTTTTAGCCTCGCGTATTACACTTGACGGTTACCTTGGTTTAGGTTTTACAGGGCAGATGTTTGGTTTTGATGATTATAATTATCTCCTTGCCAAAAACTTTAATTACACCAACGCTAATCTTGAAACCATTTATCAATACCACGGATTTATGCGTGCACCAGAAGGCCTATCAATTACAGGCGGCCTCAGTATTGGCTACGTTCTTCAAAGCAAAAGCGCGAGATTAAAGTGGAAAGAAAGAGCTAGATTATTAAAAAAGTAAACCCTGTTATTTCACAAGGTTTAATTCATTAATAAGATTTGTAGCGCCGCCCAACTTATCCACTACAAAAAGCATGTAACGGACATCCAGGCAAATAGTTCTTGTAAGCTCTTTATCAAAGGCAATTTTGTGCCCTAAGGCTTCGTAATTACCATCAAAGCACAACCCAATTAATTCACCTTTGGCATTAAGAACAGGTGAACCGGAATTTCCACCGGTAATATCATTGGTTGTTATAAAACTTACCACAACATCGTTTGCTGTTTTATCTATATACTGACCATAATCTTTTTTATCAATCAGTTCCATTAATTTAACCGGAGCATCAAATTCATAATCTCCTTTTTTATACTTTTCTTTAATACCATTTAAAGTACAGATGTAACTGTATTTTACGCCGTCTTTCGGAGAATATGATTTAACATGCCCATAGTTAACGCGCATGGTTTGATTGGCATCAGGATACATCGGTTTATCTTTTTGCATTTCAAGAACACCTTTTAAATATTTATTATTTAAAGTATAATTGGCACTTGTAAAATCTGAATAAAACTTTCCGTAATTGTTAGTATAATTATCTGCAAATGCGGTGGCGGTTTTATAAGCAGGATCTTTGTGAAGAAGCGCAGTGTCAGGTTTTTCAAGAAATGCTTCAAACTTTGTTTTATCCAAAAATAAAGTCTTATCAAACACTTCTGATGAAAATTTCTTATAGGTATCGGAATTTTCAAGCGCGCCATAATTAGTTTTAAGCATGCTGTAAAATGCTTGTGGACGCTGATTAGCATCAATATCATCATAAAACATTCTAAGAACAATACCTAATATGTTTTTATCCGAAGGCGTGTTTTCTCCTTTGATAAATTTGGCGTAAGCGTTCTTTACAGCTAAAGTAGATTTGGTTATATCTTCTGGTTTTGAATTAGGATTGGATAACGCCGCGTCCATGTTTTTTAATCCGGCTGCAAAGGCAATAAGCGGGGAACCCATTATTCCTTCGATCAGATACATTCTGTGTTTTGCATACGGACGCCAGTTATCGTAGGTTTTTTTTACGTCGGAAAATAAATTATCATATTCAGGCTTACCTTTTGCCCAGGCTTCAAATGCAGCTTCGTCTTTTTGCTTAATATCTACCACATTTAATTTCACTAATTGTTTGGCTTCACCGTCAAAAAATTTCCAGTAATTTGCTATGCCGGCATAAGAACTGGCCAGTTGAATTTTTACTGCAGGATCTTTTATCATTTCGGCCTTCATGCATTTTAACCGTGCATCACGTAAATTAACCAGGCTAGGATTATCAATATCTACCTTCAACTTTACACCATAGGATGTTTCATACCTGTTAGTGCTTCCGGGATAACCAAAGATCATGGAATAATCGCCGTCTTTAATCCCTTTAATTGAAACAGGAAGAACATATTTAGGCTGGTATGGAATATTTTCTGAAGAATAATCCGCAGGTTTTCCTTCTTTCGAGGCATACACCCTGAAAATAGAGAAGTCGCCTGTGTGACGCGGCCACTCCCAATTATCTGTATCTCCTCCAAATTTACCGATGCTCTCCGGCGGCGCGCCAACCAAACGCACATCTTTAAATCTCTGGTAAGTGAACTGAAGAAATTGGTTTCCCTTAAAAAAACTGCCGATCCTGATCTCATTACCTGTTCCTTCTGCAGCTTTTGCCGACATTTCGGTTAGCACACCCTGAAGTTTGGAAGGTATTTCTTCAGGCTTATAATTTTTTAAACTTTCATTTACTTTGGCGGTAACATCTTCCACCTTCATCAGAAACTGAACACTCAGGCCCGCGCAGGCTATTTCCTCTGTTTTTGTTTTTGCCCAAAAACCGTCTTTAAGATGATTGTGCGCTACTGAACTGGCAGCCGCAATGGCGTCGTATCCGCAATGATGATTGGTAAATACCAGGCCTTCCTTACTAACCATTTCGGCCGTACACCCGCCACCAAATAAAACAATGGCGTCTTTAATACTGTTGTTATTTATACTGTACAACTGTTCTTTGGAAAGCTTCAATCCTTTTTTTACCATATCCGCGTAAACCTTGTCCCCCAGTAACTGAACAAGCCACATACCTTCGTCGGCTTTTACAAAAAGGTTAAATGACAAAATAAAAATCAGGATAGCGGGGAATTTTTTCATGGTTCAGGTTTAAAATTGAAGCGCAAAATTAACTCGTTTTAGGATACCTTTTAAAAATTTAGATAAACATGGTTTTATTACGGTAATTCGTGCACAAACAGCCTATTAAAAACTGCCTTTTTTAGAGCCTCCCCCCTTTAAGGGGAGGAATTTTATTACTTATAACCAGCGATTTAAAACAGTACTTGACCGAATTGACTTGAATTTCTAATGGATATAATGATACCTTTATTAAGAAATCGGGGATAGAAAATTTATCTCCCTAAACTCTAAATAATATGTCGACACCTTATCAATACAACACGCTAGCAGCAGCGGTAATCGGACTTCGTGAACGGGGTTACGAATTAGATATGCTCGAACTTATTAAAAAGAACGGTCCTGAAGACTTTACCATTGTTGAAGTCCATCATTTCGAGGGCATTATAAATCCTTCTGATAATTCTATTTTATACGCCATTGAATCAAAAACGGGTGAAAAGGGAATTGTAGTAGATACTAACGGTATTAACGCCGAAACCAATAAAACTGAATTGCTTGGTAAAATAAGGGTAGTAACTCCGGCCGAAAATAATTCGGATGTTTAGTTTGAATATTTAATGACCGGAAAAAACTTTTTCAACGCTGTTTATGTACTAAGCAGCCGGTTTATCATATAATAGTGATTGCCTTGTGACCTCGGCGGGAGTCGAACCCGCAACCTTTGGCTTCGGAGGCCAATACTCTATCCAGTTGAGCTACGAAGTCTTGTTATTTTCCCGCAAATATAGCCCATATTTCTCTCCTAACTCTTATAATAATGTTGTAATTTTAACGTTATTAAAAGGTATTCACATTTTATTAAAAGATGAAGCATTTATTTAGTTCCTTTTTTTGTGGTTTAACGCTCCTGGCAACTTCCCAGGTGGGACCATATTCCTGGCAGGATCATCTGAGCTTTAATCTGGCCAACACCATTGCAAAATTAGGCAACACCATTTACGCCTCTAATTATAACGGCCTTCTTAAAATTGATTTTAACGAATTAAGCACCCAACGAAAAAATAAAATAAACGGCTTAAGCGATGTGGGTATTAAAGTATTAAGAACAAATACTTATAACACTAAACTTTTGGTAATGTATGAAAATTGCAATCTGGATGTAATAGATGATCAGGGAAACATCAAAAATTATCCGGATATCAAATTAAAAACTTTTAGCGGAAAAAAAATTATTAATGAAGCAACCTTTAAAGACCAGTTTGCCTATCTGTCATGCGGTTTTGGGATTGTAAAATTTGACACTGAAAAACTGGAAGTGAAAGACACTTACATTATCGGGCCCAATGGCACTAACCTCGAAGTGTATCAGATAGCCATGGACGATTCTATCATCTTTGCCGCCACTCCGGGTGGCTTATACCGAGCTAACTACAAAACAAAGGTTTTAAATAATTTCAACAACTGGGTAAAAGCGCCCGGGCTTCCGGCAGGGCCCTATAGCGGAGTAATAAAAGTAAACGACAAAATTTTAGCCGCATACTCTCCAAATAAATTAAACGGTAACATTCTTAATTCAGATACAATGTATATTCTGAATAATAACACATGGTCTGTTTACCAGGCAATCGGTTCACCTATAAAAAAACTGGGTTACGTGAATGGATCTTACTTTGCTTCTTACACCCTGTTCGGCCCGCAGGTAGTGGATGTTAATACCGGAACAGTTAAAACCTACATGACCGATTTTAATGGCGGTCCCGTTTCGGTTTCAGATTTAATTTTTGAATATGACCATACCAATGCATTATCTTACTGGTATTCTGATTACATAAATGGCGTTTTTCAATCTTACGGGGTTTATCCGTTTTATTCTCAAAACCCTATTATAGTTAATGGAACAAACAGGAGCCTTATCAGTAACATTGATGTGTTTGATGGAAAAGTGGCGGTGTCTCCTTCCTTTCCGGATAATGGAGGCAGTACCCACGTTGTTCGTGAAGGCATCTACATATTAAAGGATGGTAACTGGAGTCATTTAAAAACAAAGGACCTGAATAACAACAGCATCTTTGATATTAATTATGTGTATTACGACAGGAAAGACAAAACCAGAATATGGGCCAGCTCGTGGGACATTGGCTTGTTAGAGTTTAAAAATGATATATTGGTTGGAGTTTACAACGCGGCCAATACGCCTATGGGTGAAATTTATCCCGGCGCCCCGCGTTGCAGCGGCATTGCCATGGACGCCGACGGTAATGTTTGGTTTGCCAACAGCGATTCGAAAAAATATCTTGGTGTACGAAAAACCGATGGTACGTTTGAGTCCTTTACATTTGATACGCCAAGATTTACCAGAAGAATACTGGTGGACAAGAACAACTTCATTTGGGCAATACATGAACGTGACCAGGGTATTACTGTATTTAAAAATTCAAACTTTGCCGCGGCGCAACAAGGAGTTAATTACAGAGTGTTAGGTAAAGACGGTAACTCAGGTAATCTGGAATCCAATTCGGTATATTCAATTGCCGAGGATAAAGACGGTAAAATTTGGGTTGGAACAACAGCAGGCATCCGCGTTTTTTATAATCCCGGTAATATGTTTTCAGGAGCCAATTATGATGCACAACCTATTAAAATTATACAGGACGGCAACGTTGAACTTTTACTTGAAAAAGAAACCGTTACCGCCATATGCGTTGACGGAGCTAATAATAAATGGGTAGGCACACTTAACGGCGGACTTTTTTGTTTTAGTCCCGACGGCGTAAAAGAGTTATACCATTTTACCATAGATAACAGCCCGCTTTATTCAAACAGCATTGTAGACGTTAATTACGACAAAGTAACCGGCGATGTATTTATTGGCACTCAACTTGGCTTGCAGTCGTTCAGAAGTGCCGTTATTGAAGGTGATGAAACCTATCAGAATGTGTATGCTTATCCTAATCCGGTAAAACCGGGATACGGAGGCAATGTATTTGTTCGCGGACTTATTGATAATTCTGTAGTGAAGATAACAGATGAAAGCGGCAACCTTGTTTGGGAAACTAAATCTCAGGGAGGACAAATAGAGTGGCCTGTTAAAAATTTATCGGGAAGCCGCGCCGCAACCGGGGTTTACCTTGTATATGCCAGCACCACCACCGGCGAATTTAAAGCCCTCACCAAAGTTCTTATTGTAAACTAAATGCGCGTTTCAGATAAAGCGATTGTATTACAATCAATTAAATATGGCGATAAAAAACATATTCTAAAACTGTTTACGCGCGAACAGGGCCTGCTTACAGTTACCTGCATCTTAGGTTCCACGCCTTCTTCAAAAATACGATCTTCAGTTACAATGCCACTGAGTATGGTGGATGTAGAGATTATCAGTAAGCAAAATAAAGAAGTGCAGCAACTCACTGAAGCATCGTGTTATTATGTAAACACCAGCATTTCTTCCTCCATTTTTAAACTGAGCATTGCCCAGTTTATGAACGAGGTGCTTATCAAATCTTTAAAAGAACAATCAGCCAACATTCTTTTATATGATTTTATTGAAGGTTGTCTTAAATATTTAAATGAAAGCGAAGAAGATCCGGTAAACCTTCATGTATATTTTCTGATAGAATTTACCAAATACTTAGGCATTGAGCCAAGTAATAATCACTCCTTACTAGATCCTTACTTTGATTGCCGCGATGGACGATTCAGCGCGCTGAGCCTTGCATTTCCTATTGGCCTGGATAAGGATGACTCTTCCCTTTTTTCGGCCATTTTAAAGGTAAATTGCCTGAATGAAAAACTTTCCAACATTCAGCGTAAACGTATATTAAATATTTTACTTGCCTATTATCAGATGCATATGCCCGGGTTTAACCAGGTTAAAAGCTTAGAGGTGCTTCACGAAGTGGTTACCGCTTAAAAGTCTTTATACGAATTCCAGAAACTGGATTTTATTCCGAAAAAAACATAGGGGTTTTGCAATACGTAACCGGAAGAGCTTTTTTCGGCGCGCTGTAAATACCCTAACTCTAATCGTAAATTCATATCCGGAATAAGATAGTACGTAAATTTTAAAGAACTTTGCAGAATGTGACTTTGTACGCCCTGGCCGGTATAATGTCCGTACTCAAAGGGACGTGTAGTATAACTTAAAAAAATATTCTGACCCACGTTTGATTTCAAGCTCAAAGAATCTTTCCCTACCAGCACGTACATTCCCTGCCCGCTTAATTGCCAGCTCTTTTTCCGGAAATTAATAAAGCCCAACAATTCACGGAAATTAGCGCCAAAGGGGTGCGCCAGCGGCATGCCATAATGCGCGTAATTTTGCTCTACCACTCCGTGCGAATAAGTATAGGGCCTAACTTCATTATATTCAGCCTGAAGACTTAAACCTTTTATGTTAAACGCATTTACATATTTTGCACCTAACTGCCATGCCTGCTTGTTGCCCCACCATCCTTTGCGGGCCCTGATCTCCTTTAAAAAAAATTCATCCAGCCCTAATTGAGCATATAATTTTATGCATTTAAAAATTTTCGCATTCATGTTTAAACCCATAAAGGCGTTATCCGGTGATCCCACCGCATATTCCTGCGGTCTGAAAAAAATAATAGGGTTAAGATAATTAACATCGAATGTTCTTGTTTGGTTTGTATCAGATCCTTTCCATACTATGTTTTCAAAAATTCCGATATTAAAATTCTTAACTACATTATAACTCAGGTAATGAAATGCGCCAAATTTATTTTGAAACTGAGACCGGAAACCGTTAGCCTGCGAAACATCCAACATCCATGCGTACCATACACTGTATTGCAGTCTCCAGATACTTGTGTTGATCCTGAAATAGGGATATGCCGGCGCAAAATCGCTGAGTAACACACTTCGATAACCATCACCAATAAAATGTTTATCGCGCCCCGCCTGAAAATTGAATATTTTATTGTTGGTTGGCGAATAAGAAACATAACCGGTATAATCAAAAAATGAATAGCCGCCTTTGTTAGAGCCATAGGCTTGTCCATAAGTTGGAATTATTTTTTGCCGCGAAATACTTGTATCTAAAAAGAAAGGCAAAGAAACTTTACCACCAACAACAGTTGCCGCGAAAGTAAAATCATTATTAATGTTTGTTTTAAAATGAATACCGCCTATCACTTCGGGAACAGCTTTTTTTAAAACAGGGTCATACCCCATGGTGGCATCAATTATGGGATGAACCTGTAAATTATACCAGTTGCGCCTTTGCGGCTTTTCATTTAAAGTTTTACTTAAAAAAAAGTTTTTGAAAGCGTAAAATTTAAATGGAATCAGTGAGTCAGTGGCATCAGAAAAGGTACTGCTGAGATAAGGTTTAAAGGAAGAGTGGAACGTAAGGGTAGGCCGCTGAATGTTCCAGTAATCAAAAGACTGATCGATATCTGTTTGTATAAAAGCATTGCGCGCCTGTTGATCATACTGACCAAATGCCCGGAAGTTAAAAAAAACTACAGCTATCAAAAACAGTGCTTTCAATTAATACAAAGATGGTTATTTTTTAAAACAAAAAGTCACCTCCGGGGGAGGTGACTTTTTATATATTCAAGTAAAGAATTTAGGCGGTTTTCATTTCGCTTAAAACTTTATTCATCGCACGAACCGCTTCGGCACTTTTATTAAATGCGGCTTGTTCATCGGCGTTTAGTTTATAGTCAACAATCTTTTCCCATCCATTTTTACCAATAATTACGGGAACTCCCAGACAAATGTCTTTTTGTCCGTATTCTCCGTCTAAGAAAACACAACATGGGAATAATTTTTTCTGGTCATTAATAATACTGTCTACCAGAGCGGCAACGGCAGCTCCGGGAGCGTACCAGGCGCTGGTTCCAAGCATGCCGGTTAAAGTGGCCCCGCCTACCATTGTGTCGGAAGCAACTTTTTTAAGCGCGTCATTTTCCAGGAACTGAGATACAGGAACCCCTGTGTAAGAGGCCAGACGTGTTAAAGGAATCATGGTTGTATCGCCATGTCCGCCAATAACCATTCCGTTAATATCGCTGGCAGGGGCATTAAGAGCCATTGATAAATAACATTTAAAACGTGCGCTGTCTAATATTCCGCCCATACCAATAATTCTGTTTTTTGGAAGCTTGCTTTCTTTCAATGCAAGGTAAGTCATGGTATCCATTGGATTACTAACCACGATAATTACTGCGTTGGGAGAATGCTTTAACACATTTTCAGTTACACCTTTTACAATTCCGGCGTTAATTCCAATTAACTCTTCGCGTGTCATTCCAGGCTTACGTGGAATACCACTGGTAATAACAACCACACTGCTGTTTGCTGTTTTAGCATAATCGTTGGTGCTTCCGGAAATACGGGTATTGAAGCCGTTAAGGGTTGCTGTTTGCATTAGATCCAACGCCTTACCTTCCGCGAAATTTTCCTTGATATCCAATATTACCACTTCACTGGCAATACGATTTAAAGATATATATTCTGCACATGTTGCGCCAACATTTCCGGCGCCGATTACTGATACTTTCATGTTTTTAAGATTAAAATGATTAAGTAAAAATAAAGTTTTTTAGGCTATTCCACCAATTAATTGATCCTTTATGAATAAAAATGTTTTAATAGACGTTTTCCGACAGAAACTGGCTTTCGTAAAGCTTTTTAAACTTCCCATTTGTGGCAAGGAGTTCTCTCAGGGTTCCAGTTTCAACAACTTTGCCATTGTCAAATACAAAAATACGACTTGCATTTTTAATGGTAGAAAGGCGGTGAGCAATGATGATGGATGTTCTCCCTGCAGAAATTTTTTCTGAGGCAGATTGAATTAATTGTTCAGTATGTGTATCGATAGTGGCTGTTGCCTCATCAAGAATAAATACAGCAGGTTTATAAACATATGCCCTGATAAAAGCTATGAGCTGGCGTTGCCCCGCTGAAAGGCTCTGCCCCCGTTCCGTTACCTGATAGCTATATCCACCGGGAAGCTCATTTATAAAATCATTCAGTCCAATCTCTCTTGTGGCGCGTTCAACGTCTTCTTTTTTTATTGAAGGATTGTTAAGTGTTATGTTATTGTAAACCGAATCATTAAAGAGGTGAACATCCTGTAAAACCACGCCGGTATTCATCCTTAGGCTTTCAAGATCATAGTCTCTTAATGCTATTCCATCTAAAAGAATATCCCCTTTATCATATTCGTAAAATCTACTGAGCAAATTGATGATGGTGGATTTTCCGGCACCTGTTGCTCCAACAAACGCCACGGTTTCACCTGCTTTTATAACCAGCGAAACATCCTTAATCACATAATTATTTTCGCGATAAGCAAACCAAACATTTTTCAGCTCTATACTTTCGCTAACATTTTTAAATTGTATACCACCGCCTGATTCTATTTTTTCATTCGTATCAAGAACTTTAAAAACCCTTTCAGCCGATACCATTCCCATCTGGAGCGTATTCAGGCGGTCAGCAAGCATACGTATAGGCCTGAACATCATATTTACCATCATAATAAAAAAAGTGATGTCACCAAGACCAAGATGCAGACTGTTATTATGCATGCCTGCAAACCAAATAATGAGGGCAATGGAAACGGAGGATAAAATATCTACTATAGGAAAGAATACCGAATAATATAAGATCGACTTAATATTTGCGATACGGTGTTTTTTATTTATTTCCCTGAATTTTTCATATTCCTGTTTTTCCTTATTAAAAAGCTGAACGATACGCATTCCCATGATGTGCTCCTGAGTAAAGGTGTTTAATTCAGACACAGCATTGCGCACCATGGTAAACGATTTTTTAACTCCTCTTTTAAAAAGCGCGGTAGCTATAAACAAAAGAGGAATAGTGCTTAAAGAAAGCATGGCCATTAACCAGTTGTTGTAAAACATGACGCTGATAAAAACAACAAGCATTAAAAGATCTCCGGTAATAACAATAAACCCTTCCGAGAACATATCACTTAAACTTTCAATGTCTGAAATAGTACGGGTTACAATGGTGCCAACAGGAGTGTTATCAAAATAACTGTTCTTTAAATGTATTACGTGCTTATAAATCTGATTGCGTAAGTCGCGCACAATATTTTGTCCAAGTAAGTTTGTAATTCTGATGTTGAATACCTGTAATACAGATTCGGTAACCAGAGAAAGCAAAATAAACAGGCACATTTTATTTAAGCCCGATAAATCCTTTACACCAACAATATAGTGGTTAAGTGTGTAGCTGATAAGAACGGGACGCACAATGGCCAGGGCCGAAAGAGAAAGCGTGAGTACAATTGCCGTATAAAACAGCGACTTATACGCCATGGTATAACTTAAGATCCTTTTAATCAGACTTACGTTTAATCCTTTATTTATTTCCTTCTTCAATGAATAGTTCTTTAGGGTAACTTATTCCGGTTAAAAACAAAGCGTGCGCTGGAACATTTTGCCCCGCGGCACTTCTGTTCTTTGCTTCAATAATTTTCCTAAAATCAGCAATAGTGATTTTATTTTTTCCTATCAGCATTAATGTTCCCACAATGGCTCTTACCATGCCACGTAAAAAACGGTCGGCCCTTATAGTAAAACGCCATTCTTTTTCTCCAACTTTTTGCCATACCGCTTTTGTTATTTTACAATTGTTGGTTTTATTTTGAGTGTGTAATTTACTGAAGCTCGTAAAATCAGTATACTCATACAATACCTTCGCGGCAGTGTTCATCAATTCAAAATCAATATCGCCATACACATACCAGCTGAAATTTTCCCTGAAAGGATTTTTCTGCTGATGTACAAAATAATAATAGGTACGCGATTCCGCATTAAAACGGGCGTGGGCATCATCCTTAACTTTTTGAATGTTTTGTATACCAATGCTTACCGGCAACACGGTATTAAATTTATACATCCAGTGTTCTTTGTTTTCAACCAGATCAATGCAATTACTATTAAAATGCGCTACATAATTTTTCGCGTGCACGCCGGCATCTGTTCTTCCGCAACCAACAATTTCAATTTTTTCTTTAAGTATCATGGATAGCTTTTCTTCCAATACCTGTTGCAAAGTGTTAACAGTGTTTTCCTGTATCTGCCAACCATTAAAAGCAGAACCGTTGTAAGAAAGCGTTAGGAAGAAGCGAGCCATGCTCAAAGGTAGGGTTTTATGCTCTATTTTAAAGTCCTTAAAAAGTATTAAGCAATTTCTTTTTAGTAAATTCGCGCCATATTATGGCAAAAAAAAATAAGCATTTTATCCTTGAAAACCTTGAAGTGATTGATATCAGCACTGAAGGAAAGTCAATTGCCAAACACGAGGGTCTGGTTGTTTTTATTGAAGGTGCGGTGCCCGGAGATGTTGTGGACGTGATGATTCATCGTAAAAAAAGCGCCTTTGCTGAAGGAAAAGTTCACGCCATAAGAAAATATTCTTCTCTAAGAGTTGAGCCCAGGTGCGAACATTTCGGAACATGCGGGGGATGTAAATGGCAAAATTTTTCATACGCCAAACAATTGGAATTTAAACAAAAATACGTTTACGACGCTTTTACCCGAATCGGAAAATTACAGTTTGCCGAAATCCTTCCTATTCTTGGAAACG
>JAOQAF010000065.1 GCA_025963735.1 Bacteroidota bacterium | reverse complement strand
AACACACAAGGTTTATGAAATATTGGATAATAAAACGGAAACACAAGCGCAGCCTGAAGATGAATAAATACTAATCCATCTTTTGTAATCCTATCTTTAACCCGAAGTTGGCTGTTATTAAAGGGTTAACTGCTTTATCAAACATATAAGTTAACATGATACCGGAAGTTGGATACACACAACTAAAAAAACCTTTTTGTGCCAACGGTTTAAAATTATAACCTATTTCGCAGGCCAACCCGCTACGGTGCAGAATATTAGGGTGACTTCCAATTGCTGCTTCAGCAGGCTTACTCATATAATCGTGTTCAGCCAACTCGTGATGATGGCCAAGGCCGGCACCTATTAAAAACCCGTTGGTAAAATGATATCTGTAATTAACGCTGATGGCGCCAACAATGGTATGCGATTTAAAATTTATAATTTCCCTTCCCCTGAAATCTATACTTGATTTTTTTGATAAGTAAAAGCCAAATGCCCCGCCCGTTCCGGCAACTGCATTTTTTTGCTGAAAGCCTGAACATCCCTGACCTTCTAAATAATATTTATGAAAATTATTTTGGCTCTTTACCGTTTGAGTATATAACACAACGAGCAGCAACATACTTTTTGTTCTCATAATTATAGATTTTATGGTTTAAAAAGTAATGTGTTTTCATAGGCTTGTTATATTATAACGTGCACACCAATAATTTGGTTGGCGCTAAAAGACAAAAAAGTGTTAAAATTATTTGAGACTGCAGTTGTATTCTCTTGTACCTTTACTATTTGTAGTGAGATTAAAATTTGGTACAACATTAACATCATTCTCGTTATATGGTTCAGTATAACTAATGCAGTTGTACTTTCCTTCTTTTTTAGAAACCTGTTTCATTTTTTTATTTACAAGTTGCACTTCGAAAATGTCAGTACTAAATGAAGTATCCGCAACGGGGATGTTGCCAAACGCTGTAGTGAAAGTAATGGCTGCCCGGGTTGTAGAGGTTCCTGATTTTGTAACTGTACAGCTGCAGGTGCGGTCTTTTTTGCAGGCAATGAAAAAAACTATGGCTAAGGCGCCAAGCAAAACGGGGGATTTCATATTTGTTTTTAAGATGAAGCATTCGCTCCATGTGATTATGCAGTGCGGGTCACATCCCAGTTCTCAAGGTAGTCGGCAATTCTTCGCAGGAAGCTTCCACCCAACGAACCGTCTACCACTCTGTGATCGTAACTCAGACTTAAGAACATAAACTGCCTGATGCCGATCATATCTCCCTGAGGTGTTTCAATTACGGCAGGTTTCTTTTTAATGGCTCCTACCGCAAGAATAGCTGCTTGCGGCTGATTAATAATCGGAGTACCCATTATGTTTCCGAAATTTCCAACATTACTAATAGTAAATGTACCACCCTGAATCTCATCTGCAACTAATTTATTTGACCTTGCCCTGGCGGCCAGATCATTAACCGCTTTTGTAATACCGATCAGATTTTTTTCATCGGCGTTTTTAATTACCGGAACTATAAGGTTTCCGCTTGGAAGAGCAGCTGCCATTCCGATGTTAATATTTTTACGTTTAATGATTTTGGTTCCGGTTTGGTCAACCGAAACATTAATCATTGGAAAATCTTTAATGGCTTTGACTACTGCTTCAATAAATAAAGGAGTGAAAGTTAATTTTTCACCTTCGCGCTTTTCCCATTCTTTTTTCATTTTATCGCGCCATTGAACCAGGTTTGTTACATCGGCTTCAACAAAAGAGGTAACGTGAGGAGATACATGAACACTCATTACCATATGATCGGCAATGAGTTTGCGCATGCGATCCATTTCAATGATTTCATCTCCGGCTCCAACTGAAACCGCAGGACGATTAACTATAACAGCGTTTTCACCGGCAGTAACCGACGTATTTTTATTTTGAGAAGTAGCTGATGATGAATCAGAAGAATTCTTGGAAGTATTGGTTGAAGTATTGGCTGAGGCTGTTGCCGTTTTATTGCGGTTTGGTAAATAAGCTAAAATATCAGACTTGGTAACACGGCCATCCTGACCCGAACCTTTAATTGTATCTAATTCGGCCAAAGAAATATTTTCTTCTTTAGCGATACTTTTTACGAGAGGAGAATAAAATTTATCGGAGGAACCATAATTATTGTTTGAGGCTGATGAAGCGCCCGAACTTTCACCTGTAGATTGTTTACTTTCAGTTACACTTTTTGTTTCCGGTGTAGAAGTTTTTGGAGTTTCGCTTGCGGTAGCGTTGGCATCGCTGCTGATTACCGCAATAACAGTTCCAACCTGAACAACATCTCCTTCTTTAAAAAGACATTTAACCAAAGTGCCCTCAAAAGGAGATGGAATTTCACTGTCAACTTTATCAGTTGCAATCTCTAAAACTGTTTCATCAGTTTTTATTTTATCACCTTCATTTTTAGTCCATTTAATGATAGTAGCTTCTGCAACACTTTCACCCATTTTGGGCATTATTAAATCAAAATTTGCCATTGTATTTTTCTAGTATTACAAAAATAGGTTTCTAAACAAGAAATGCCAAAAATATTACGGTTTCTGTGGGTAAAATTAAATAAACCCTCATTTTACATCAAAACACTTCGTTTGGACCACTTAAAATTGATTTATGGTCTACATAAAATTTTCTCTCCATGTATTTAAATCACCCAACCGTAAACTCAAACCTCAATTCCGTACAACAACTCATAGTGACTTTGGTATTAATTGTATTTTGCTGTGATAAATGCTATTATGAGAACATTTCCAAATCCCGTTGATAAAAGCCTGGATCTTTCATTTTATTCTCCCAGTAAGAGTATCGGTAAAATTATAGTGAAAAATAATTCAAATGAAATTGTGTCTGAGACCTCCAAGGAGCTTGGACCGGGCGACAATGGTATTAAGATAGTGACAGATATTTTGCCTGACGGGATTTATATTCTTGAAATAACAAGCGAAGACAGAGGAATTAAAATAAAATTTTCGGTAGCACACCAGGGACAGGTAGCTTAGATTTTCAGTCGAAGTCGGGATACAATAAATATTTTTTCCGGATTTTTTTAAAGCGATCCGTATCAGGTTGCCAGCTTTTTCTTATTTCATCAATGGTCATTCTGGACGTAATCTGGGTTTGCAGTTCTGAATTGCCGGCATGATAATTAAAATTTTTATCAAAAAAATCTTCCCTGTTTAAAACCTTAACCGTTAAACGTAACCAGTTTAAATTGATCCTTCGGGGATGATCACGGAAATAACTATTGCTTCTCAAATCGAGCCCGTAACAACGCTGGTTTAAATACTTGGGCGTTTTTGAAAGGGGTGTTTCTCGCGGGATAAAAGAAAAAGTGGTGTCTGTATATTCAGGATGACCTATCACCTGAAATGGATATTCAGTTCCTCTTCCTAAACTCAATATGGTTCCTTCAAACAACCCTAAACTTGGATACAAAAGCACTGCTTCCATATTCGGAATATTGGGAGAAGGCCTAACAGGTAACTGATAAGAACAGTTACGCTTGTAATTACTTAAGGTAATAACCGTTAGTTTACATTTTATTTTATTTTTTAACCAGCCCTCGCTGTTGGCCATTTGTGCATATTCGCCGCAGGTCATACCATACACAAGCGGTACGTTATGCAAACCCAAAAAACTTTTATATTCGTCTTTCATTACGGGGCCGTCGATGTAAAAACCGTTAGGGTTCGGCCTGTCTAATACAATAAATTCTTTTTTATTTTCGGCGCATGCTTCCATGGCGTAACACATGGTGGAAATATAGGTGTAAAATCTAACGCCAATGTCCTGTATATCGTATAGTACAACATCTACATCCGCCAATTGCTCCTTTGTTGGTTTTTTGTTAGAACCATACAGAGAAATAATGGGAAGGTTGGTTTTGACATCGGTATTGCTGTTTACTTTTTCACCGGCATCTGTATCAGCTCTGAAGCCATGTTCGGGACCAAATATTTTTTTAATATTTACTTTTAAAGTTAAGAGGGTATCAATAATGCTTGTGGCTCCCACAAGGCCGGTAACATTGGTTATTACAGCTACTTTTTTATTTTTAAGCAAGGGCAGATATTTATCAAAACGGCTGTTACCGCACACAACGGTAGAAAACTCTTTAATAGCAGGATTTTGCTGCGCTTTAAACTGAATAAATAAAAGAAAGAGCAAACAGGTAAAGCCAATCATTTTAGTATTTTTGCCGTATAAGCCCATGTTTTGAGTGTAGAAAAGTTTATAGCCGATAAGATTACAGGCTCAGATAAAAATAAAGGTAATATCTCGAAACCTATTGTAAAAATAGGAATAATTGGTATTGTTCTGGGCGTATCGGTAATGTTACTTACCATTAGTATTGTGTTAGGATTTAAAAAGGCAATAACGGATAAGATGACAGGGCTTACCACGCACATTGCCGTAAGCAGTATTAATGTTAACCCCAGCAATGAACCTGAGCCAATTACTCTTACTGACGATACATTAAAATTGTTAAACCAGATTGAAGGGATATCTCATGTTCAAACAACGGCTTTTAAAAATGGAATTTTAAAAACGAAAAATGAAAACGAGGGCATTCTTTTAAAGGGGATAAATAAAGAATATGATTTTAATTTTTTGAAAGAACATTTGATGGAGGGGCGACTTCCTTCCTTTAATGATACCAGTGCCAGTAAAGACATTCTTATAAGTCAGTCATTAGCAGAAAAGCTGGATTTAAAAGTTTCAGAAAAAATGCTGGTCTATTTTATTTCTGAACGAGAGGTTTATGATAGTGTTGCCCGAGAAAATATAGTGAAGTATGAACAGCGCTCAAGGAAATTAACCATTTGCGGTGTTTTTAAAACAGGTTTCGCGGATTTTGATGATCACTTAACTTTTGTGGACCTTAAACAAATACAATTATTAAATTACTGGAATCAGAATCAGGTTGGTAATTATGAAATAAAAATTAAAAACTTTGAGCATCTGGAGCAAACAAAAGAAAAAGTTGAGGAGCTTTTAGGATATAAATATAATGTAAATACAAT
>JAOQAF010000049.1 GCA_025963735.1 Bacteroidota bacterium | reverse complement strand
GGTGGTGCAGGCTTCATTGGTTCTCATGTTGTGAGGTTATTTGTAACTAAATACCCTGATTATACTATTCATAATCTCGACGCGCTTACTTATGCCGGAAACCTGGCTAACATTACCGATATTGAAAATAAGCCAAACTATAAATTTGTAAAAGGGAATATAGTAGACGCTTCTTTTATAAATACTCTTTTTGAAAAAGAACAATATAACGCCGTGATTCATTTAGCCGCAGAAAGTCATGTGGATAGAAGCATTACCAATCCATTGGATTTTGTAATGACCAATGTTATAGGTACCGTTAATCTTTTAAACGCGGCTAAAACATTATATAAAAAAGAAAACAGCTCTTTTACAAAATTCTATCACGTTAGTACCGATGAGGTTTACGGAGCCTTAGGTGAAACGGGTATGTTTAACGAAGAAACTTCCTACGATCCTCACAGTCCGTATTCAGCATCAAAAGCGAGCAGCGATCATTTTGTGCGGGCATATCACGATACATATGGTTTGCCTTGCGTAATTTCAAACTGCAGTAATAATTACGGACCAAATCATTTTCCTGAAAAACTTATTCCGCTTTGCATTTATAATATTAAAAACAACAAACCTTTACCAATTTATGGAAAGGGTGAAAATGTGCGCGATTGGCTGTATGTAATTGATCATGCAAGAGCAATAGATGTAATTTTTCATAAGGCGGCATTAGGCAGCACATACAATATTGGCGGACATAATGAGTGGACCAACATAGATGTTATTCGCCTTTTATGTCGTGTGATGGATAAAAAACTTAATCGTGCAGAAGGAACAAATGAAAAGCTGATCACTTTTGTGAAAGATCGTGCAGGTCATGATCTGCGCTATGCCATTGACGCCACCAAATTAAAAAATGATCTGGGCTGGGTGCCATCAGTTACGTTTGAAGAAGGTCTTGATAAAACGGTTGACTGGTATTTACAAAACGAAGACTGGCTTAATAATGTAACCTCGGGCAATTACGCGAAATATTACGAGTCGCAATACGTTAAAAGATAAAAACAAAGGCGGAGGGACAACTCCGCTTTTTTTAGCATTAATAAAATGAGCATAGAAGAGCTTCAGAAAATTTGTAAAAAGCTGAAAGGAGTTACCGAAGATATTAAATGGGAAAACCATTTGTGTTTTAATATTGGCGGTAAAATGTTTTTAGTAACGGCGCCTGACGCGGTGCCACAATCTGCTTCATTTAAGGTAAGCGATGAAGAGTTTGAAGCACTGGCTTCTCAAAAAGGTTTTATGCCCGCTCCTTATCTTGCAAGATACAAATGGGTGCATTTGGATGATATTAACCGCTTATCAAAAAAACAATGGGAGCATTATGCAACACAGTCCTATGAATTAATCTTCGCTAAGCTTCCCGCTAAAATAAAAAACAGTCTTTAAAAAACAACTGATTGACGGATTAATGAGGAATAATAAAGCAAGTTGTTTAGCCAAAAAATATTTTTTTCTTTGCCTGTTGGTTTTGGGCGGGTTGCAGCTTTCGTTCTCACAAAATGATTCGTTATTAAATTCACTAAAAACTGCCAGGGCCGATACTTCTAAAGTAAACACACTTTTACTTCTTTCAAAACAATTAATTATAACGGGCGATTATGATCCTGCCATGCATTACGCTTTGGAGGCTAAAAAATTGGCCGAAGATTTTGGTTTTAAAACCGGCCAATCAATAGCTTTTACTTACATGGGTCTTATCTATTATAACTGGGGCAACGCCGCGGAGGCACTAAAAAATTATTATGCTTCATTAAAAATAAGAGAAGAAAAAGCTGATAAGAAAGGAATTGCCGCAACGTATCATAATATTGCCAATGTTTATTATCAGTTAAACAGCAGAACAGAAGCCCGGAAATTTTATGAAATGTCAGTTAAAATTAAAAGGGAGCTCAACGATACGCTGGATGCACATTACGCTCATACCATAAATAATCTTGGAAATTTTTATCAGGAAGAAGGTGATTATAAAAATGCGCTTGTAAAATATAATACAGCTTTGGAAATAGAGCTGTTAGTGGGAGACCTGGCTGGCGTTATCAGCACATATAATGGCATGGCCAACATTTATATGGATAGGCACGAATACGATAAGGCGGAAGAAATATACTTTAAATGTTTAAAAATTGAGCAGGATCTGGAAGACAAGGAAGGTATTGCAGCGTTGTACAACAGTTTGGGTAATTTATATTATAAGCGCAAGGAATATGCAAAATCACTAACTTATCTGAATAAGGGAAAGGAACTGGCAGTGCAAATTAACAGCAAGGAAGATATCAGGCTAAGTTATGGTTATCTCGCGGATTTGGAATATGCCAAAGGAAATTTTAGAACTGCGTATGATGACTATCGAATTTATATAGCCTATTCTGATACGATGAAAAGCGAGGAAAATATTAAGAAGTCGGTACAGGAGCAAATGGTTTACGAGTTTTCAAAAAAAGAAGCTCTTGCAGCTTTGGAGAAAGAAAAGAAAGACATGGAGTACAAGGAAAAGAGCAGGCAGCAAAAAATTATAACCTATTCCATCACGGGTGGTTTGTTACTGGTTATTTTCTTTTCTTTTTTTCTATATAACAGAATCCGGGTAATTAGTAAACAAAAAGAAATTATCGAAAAGCAAAAGGAAGAAGTTGAAATTCAGCGTCAGTTAGCCAATGAACGAATGTTGGTGGCTGAAAAACAAACGCATATAATTGAAGAAAAACAAAAAGAAATCCTCGATTCTATAAGGTATGCTCAGCGAATTCAAAGCGCTCTTATCACTTCAGAAAAATATATCGAAAGAAATCTTGAAAAGTTAAAAAATTCTTAGCTAACAATTCTTAAGCGGCCACTCGTTGTAAAATAACTTTACATGGTATAGCAGAAGTTACTTTCACATAATGAGTCGAATGAAGCGGAATACTCATGTAATTACCGGGTACCAGGCTAAATGGCTTTTCATCAATTACAATGTCGCAGGTACCTTGAAGAATTAAAAATCTCTCATATTCTTTAGCGTGCGTTTCCGGTGGAGATCCGTATTTCATCCATACAATAGCGGTCACCGCTTCTGGAGTTACTCCTAATAATTTCGCGTAAATATCAGAGTCATCAGCTACCATATCAACTCGATGTAACCAGTTAGTATAATCAGAGGGTTTAGAGTTTTCGTTCAGCAGCGGAACTGTTTGTATTCGCTCACCGTTTTTCAAACGCTCGTGAAAATCTAAAATTGCACGAACCATGGGTTTTATGGTTGCATTAGGCTTACTTACTTTTTCTTTTGCTTCATTTCGCAGCGCAGTAGTTATAGCCTCAATTTCATTCTTTATTTCAGGGTGTATCTTGGCAAGAAGTTCAATTTCTTTTACTTCTTCATTCGAGGCAATGCCGAGTACGTATAGTTCAAGGATACCTGATTCAATATATGCCTTTAAGTCTTTCATGTATTTTAGGGGGTAAATACTTTAATAATATCCTTTTGAATGTTGCAAGTTAATACAAATTTAAAAGCTTATGATAAATATACGTTGGAGCGTGGTCTATGGTTTTAAAATAATGCAAATAAAGGTTTTTTTAAGACTTCAAAATATTGAAATTTATAAAGAAAACACCTCTCCTCGTGTAACTTTTCATTTTGGTAAGTGTTTTTTGTACATCGGAAGAAATTAATAAACTTATACTATTTTACACATCCAGAGAATAATTATCACTTGCCTGTAACATTTTTAACAAAGAGAAGCTTACTAAATTGGTTTATGTCGTTAATTTTTTTAATTTCGTCGTCCCCAATCCGTGTCAACCGCATTAAATAGCAAGATAAAGGTTTGTTGTTTGCTTTTCTTTACTTGGTTTTATTCTTTTTCACAAACCAAAGATTCAATCGTAAGCAATTACATCCGTGAGTTAAGTTCAATATGGACTAAAAACGCTCATATCACTTTTAATGAATATTTAAATTATCCTGAACAAAACGTGTTGTCGGTACCTCCATTGTATACCATTGGAAGCAACGTAAGTAATAACCAATCACCGAAGAATTCTCTGCAAATACAAATTAATCAGCTTGAACAAAAGATTTACAAGAAGGATCCGGGTTTGAGTTTTATAGCAGCTTATCAAAAGAATTTTAAATCGCCAATTGCCGATCCTGAGGACATAGTAATTTTTAAACAAAAGTTTCAAACGGGCGTGCAATGGGATTTTTTCAGGTCGGGGTTATACGACAGCCGAAGCAGGTTAAAAGAATTACAATACAAAGAAAAGGCTTTGATCTACCAAAGCCTCAACGCGGTTTCCGGACCGGCCTTAAAAACTAATTTAAACAAGATTATTTATTTATTAAATGAAGAGAAGATTATTATTCTTCAGCACCGCAAAACTTTTGTTGAAAGCTTCGCCAATCTTACCGGACAGCTTCTTTCATTAAATCAGATAAGCAAAGAAAATTACATAAAGGTACAGCAGCATTTAAACGACATCGCCTATCAGTTGAATGTATACCAGGGTTATAATGATCTCCACGCCAACCTTAAGCTTTCGGCACCCGAAAAAATTATTCTTCCTGTTTTTGATATTGATTACAATAAAATTGCTGAGCAGTTCATTAACGCCTCGTTAGTTGATTCATCTGCCTATTATAATATGCTTGCAGCAGGCACAGGAAATTATTTTTTAAAAGATTTATCTCTTAACGCCAACGCAAAATATAATTTTTATGATGTGTATAACAGCAATGTGCCTAACAGAAGTTACATGTCGGTAGGGGTGAATCTTTCCGTGCCATTAGCCTTTAATCAAAAAGACAAAAAAGAAAGAGATCTTTTAACGGCACAGTTGCTGGCCCAGAATTCTAAACCTAAAAGCAGCCTGGATACTCAGAATGTGATATTAAATTCTCTATATGAATTTAAATACAAACAAAAACAATATGGTAATTTGCTTCAAAAACGCGAATTGTTTGAAGAGTTGATCAGGAATGAAAAAGTGAAATATCATTACGGAAGTGTTGAGTTTAATCCCTTGACCGCGAATATTATTTTGGATGATTTGTGGAGCACAATAATTGAATTGTTGGATCTTAAACAGGATATGTACCGGATTTTAAACGAACTGAAAATTAATCTTCCTTCTTTAAATGTTTCTCAAATAATCAAACCATATACGTTTGAACCTGTAACAATGAGCATTGTAGAAGATCAGTCACTTAAAGATTTTAAAACAATTAAAGCCGTTTATGTGTGGAGTGATGTTTTTAAAACCAATTCTCCGGCTTCTGTTATCAATTATTGTAAATTAAATAATTTTAATACCCTTGTCGTATCAGTTAACAAAACAGATGTTTCGCAGGTAAATGAAATGATGGCCTTGAGCCGGGATTTTAATTTTGAATTATTAATAGGAAGCAATAAATTATTACTTAACGATCATATTCAAATTTATCTCGACTCTCTTACTGCTCTTGTTAAACTCAATAAAGTGTCGGCTATTCACCTTGATGTGGAGCCGCATACCTTCGAAGATTTTAAGGCCAATAAGGAAGTCTATTTCGCTAAATATCTTGACCTCCTTGCTAAGGCTCACTCCTTCACCCAAAAACATAAGTTAAAACTTTCGGTATCTATCCCTTTAAATTATCCTGAGAATGTGCTCACCTCCATTTTTGAAAAATGTGATCATGTGTATTTGATGGCTTATGAAAATGTAAAACCCTCTTTTATAAATGAAAAAATAAAAGAAGAACTGTCGCAGGGCAAAGAAAAGGTTGTTCTTGCTTTTAGAACCAATGATTTCAGCAACAAGGCACAAATGGATGAATTGTTTTCTTCCTTAAAAATAAAACACGTGGCTTATCACGATTTGGATGAGCTTATAAAAATGAGCAAAAAGAATTTAAATAAAGGAGCGGGCAGATGAAGAGTGTAGATTTTCAAAGAAATAAATCGCTCATCCGGGTTGTTAACGAAAAGGTTACCAAGCCTAAAAAGAAGAATTGGGATAAAATTGTTTATTTGTTCTTATTATCCCTGCTCGCTTTCTTCGGTTTGTATTATTTGTCGAGCAAAAATCTTTTTGTTACAGCCCAGGGCCAGGTTCTTATTGATGCAATAAATATCAGGTTAACCGAAGATGCCAGGATTCTGAAACATTACGTAAATGAAGGTGACAGCGTTAAAAAAGGCGACACCCTGTTTTGTTATGCTAATTCCTTAAAGAACGATCTTGAAAATACCGATAATGGAATTAATCTGAAATCATACAACGCACAGGACAATTGGGCTTTAAAGGAAATATTTAATCTGAAAAAAAAAATTACACTTAATAAAGTGGACATTGATAAAAATTATATTTTAATGAAGAGTTATCAGGAGGAAATAAAGAACCTGACTAATCAGGTAATTTTAGATGCCTTGCCGCGCACCAGGCTTGATTTGGTTCAAAATGAAATTTTGAAATTAAATACCGAGAACCAAAAGCTTTTTGCAGAAAACAATGAGCTTTATAATTTTATTAAAACGGTTCCGAGCGGCTCAAGATTAAATTATACTTCTTCTAAAACAGGTAATGATGAAAATGGATTTATTACCAATAATGGAGTTACATATAACGTTTACAGCGATGAATATTTAAGTGAGCCACGCTACTTTAAAGCGCCTATGGAAGGTATTGTAACGCGTATACATAAAAAAGAACAGGAGGTTAATTTTAAAGTGGAAGATATTCTTTCCATTCATAAACAATACCCCACAACTATAAAAGGATTTTTTTACCAGGAGGATTTAAAATATATTAAGGTGGGAGATATTTTTAACATTGATTTTCCTGATGGTACAAAATCAAAAGGCATGGTAAAACGATTTTATATAGCCACCTACAACATGCCTGATGAGTTTCAGAAAAAATACGAACCTACTACACGTACAATAGCAGTAGATCTTTTTCCTTTAAATTATGAGGATTCTAAAAAATGGTGCGCCTTTCACAAAATGGGAGTGGTAATTTCGAAATTTATTTTTAACTGACATGGATAAGGGAGCTGATTTTGCGGGAGAGATAAAAGCCACATTTAAAAACAATGTATTTAGCTGCGGCGAATACGCCTTGTTTTATTATGATCATGAGAGTCCATTAAATCCTGAGCTTATGGCTGCTTATGATGCTGCCATTATTGATGCAAGAGATGTTCAGCAGGCTAAAATTTTAATACGCAGAATACGTTCTTCCTACAATATTGAAGTTTTTCTAAAACCTGTTTTCTTAATTAATTATAAAAATCATTTTGATAATATTTTAACCGAACTAACTGATGGTACTCTTCTGTCGTTTGAACAGATTACCGAAAAAGTTAATGATATAAGAAACATAAAAAAACTTATTAGCCAGTTAGATAAAAGTGAAAGTAAATCTTTTGAGGTACAGGTTTTTAAAAAGGTTATCGATTATTTATATACCCGTGAGGAAAGAACTTTAGCTCCTATACCTGACGCTAATTCGTTTATTGGTTTTACATATCCTGTAGTGTCGGTTAATTTTGAACCATTCGAAGAGTTTATGGTATTGGATATTTTAGATTGGGCATTAAGCCAGGATTATATCTGGCCTGATTATTTTGACCGGATCTATTTGTGTAACCAATGTAAATCGGCCCACGTGTCCATGCGCGAAACCTGTCCTTCGTGCCAGTCATCACAACTTAAACCCGAAGATCTTGTTCATCATTTTTCGTGCGGCTATATTGGTCCTATTTCTGATTTTAAAAACAAAATCGACGGAACATTATCCTGCCCAAAATGTTCTAAGAATTTAAGACATATAGGCGTTGACTATGACAAGCCAAGTTTAATTAATCAGTGTCTTGATTGCAACGAAATATTTCAGGATTATAAAGTAAAAGCAAGATGCCTGCACTGTAAGAATGACATTGAAGTCCAATACCTTTTAGCGAAAGATATTAATTTGTATAAACTTACCAAAAAAGGACGAAACGCTGCTATTGCAGGAATATCTGAGGGAGACATAGAGCTTGAAAACTCAGTGTTAAATACGGTAAACTTTAAAACCTTTGCTACAATACTTCATTACGAAAGGCAGAGAATGAAAACAAACCCGGCTTTAAAATCATGTTTTGCTGTTATTATACTTGATAACATACATGAAATTTATAAGAATATAGGAAAGAATAATGAGCGGGCTCTGCTTGTTGATATTGCTCAGATCATGCGCGATAACATTACACCTGCGGATATAATTTCGTTTCAGAACAATACTACTATTTGCATCAATGTAAATGATGAAGAGCTTGTAATTGCCGAACAGGTAATTGTGCGGGCTATAAATAAGCTGAAAGATCTGGTGGCAAATAATTTTAATAATTTTGATCTCAAGGCAAAGCACAGGATTGAAAGTGTGAGAATAGACAAACAATTTGAAACGCAGTTTAAAGAAATAACCAAACAACTTGCCCAGCAATAATGTTTGAATACGTAGATAATTTTTTTAATTATATTTATCAGGTAGGTCCTTCCAAACTCATCCGCATTTTTTGGTTTTTTGTTTTTTTTGAATTCATTCGTTTTTTTGTTCTTGAATTTCTAGTACTTGTTATCTGGCGCATTAAAA
>JAOQAF010000017.1 GCA_025963735.1 Bacteroidota bacterium | reverse complement strand
CCACAAGTTTGATGGTAAAAAACGCGGTATCCAATTGCGCTTATTCAGATGGATTTACAGGAACGAATTTGCCCAATCCATACTGGGGATTTGGAAAACTTGATGGTAAGGCTGCGATGCTGTGTATAGTTACCGGAAAAAATGAAATTAAATTATCAGAAGGAAAAGGTTTTTATCCGAATCCTTTTACCGACAAAACCACTTTTGATTTTAATGCGGAATTAAAAGGAAAACTATTTGTTTATTCTCCGGAAGGGAAATTGCTTTTTAAAGATGATGTTTCGGGTTCCACATATGAGTTAAAATCTTCCGGTTTTTCTACGGATTATAAAGGCATGTTAATTGTAAGGATCATAACAGAAAAAGAAAATTTTAATTTTAAGATAATAAGGAACTAATTTATGCAGGTAAGAAGCAATAAAGTAAATGATATAATTGATTACTACTATACAGAATTAAGCGCCTTTTATGAACGAACCGAGCTGGAGGCCATTATTAAAACTGTTTTCGAACACTATCTGGGTTTTAATAGAAATGAAATCAGCTTGCGTTTAAATGAAAATGTAAATCAAAGTGATCTCTTGAAAGTGTATGATTGCTGCAAGGAACTTAAAGCTAAAAAACCAATCCAATATATTCTTAAGGAAAGTTGGTTTTATAATTTTAAATTTTATGTTAATGAAAAAGTTCTTATTCCTCGTCCGGAAACAGAAGAACTGGTTACTATTATTGTTAAGGAAAATACCAAGGCGGATTCATTCCTGGACATTGGTACAGGAAGTGGATGCATTCCGGTAAGTTTAAAATGTGTTTTACCTAATGCGCATGTTAGTGCCTGCGATGTTGATAAGGATGCTTTGCTGGTTGCCCGGAAAAATGCTGAATTAAACAATGTAGAGATTAATTTTTTTGAAACCAATATTTTAGAGGAACTTCAATGGAACCGTGATATTAAAGGAACCTACGATGTAATAATAAGTAATCCGCCCTATATTAAACATTCTGAAGCAGAAACCCTTTCTGAACATGTTGTAAATTTTGAACCACATAAAGCGCTGTTTGTTTATGGAGACGATGATATAATTTTTTACAAACGGATTATAGATCTGTGTAAACATAAATTGAAAAATAAAGGAGTTTTATATTTTGAATTGAATCCGCTTACTGCCGGGCTGGTTCATGAGTACGCCACACGTTCAAATTTGTTTAGCACCGCTGAACTTATAATGGATATGAGCGGAAACACACGATTTTTAAAGGCAATTAAGCTTACAGGTTGATCTGAAGGTAATGCTGTTGAGTTCGATAATTTTCCTGAACACATCTGAATTTTATTCTTCGACTCAGCAATGCTTCGATTCCGCAATGCTTCGATTCCGCCATGCTTCGACTCCGCCATGCTTCGACTCCGCTCAGCATGACGTAAATTGGTAGCTGAGGTTCCCGAATTCTTGAAGTTGATGTTAAACCCCTTTCGTGTATGGGGCTGTCACCCTGAGCGTAGTCGCAGGGGGCTGCCTGCAATTTCAAAAACCAGGGTGGTGCTGTTACTATCAAAGATTGTTATACCTGATTTTGTGATGGTGCGAAAAAAAGTAAGGTATCTTTAGCCTGAATGAAGGCTCATGCTTCGACTTCGCTCAATATGACGACTTTTACTCAGTGTAAGTTAATTATCTTTTAATCCTCTGCCTGATTTTACGATTTTATTCTCCTGTTTTAATTCAGCGATAATTTTATCCAACACGCCGTTAAGAAATGTTTTACTGTTCGGCGTACTGTATTCTTTACTGATATCAATGTACTCGTTTAATGAAGCTTTAACCGGCACGTTAGGAATATACATGATCTCAGTAAGCGCCATTTCCATTAAAAGTATATCCATGTTAGCAATGCGTTCCACCTCCCAGTTTTGAGTATGTTTGCCGATTAATTCCTGAAATTCCTGACGGTAAAGAATTGTTTTGGTAAAAAGAGTGCTCATAAATTCCATGTCATCTTTTTCATCCTTAAGCAATGCCATCAATTTAAACTCTCCGTCAAAAGCTTCAAAATTACGGATCACCGAATTAAAAGCTACGAAACTATCATCAGCCCAGTGAATATTTTTTTCTTCAAGCAAAGATGCCAAAACATCATTTTCACTTAAAAAATCAGTAACAATGGAAATCATAAAATCTCTGTCTTCCTTAACACCGCGGTTAGGTACGGACATATATTCTTTAAATAATTCGCTTGCTTTAATCTCGTTATATAAACGCCTTACAATATCAAAATCATTTTGCCATGAAATCTTGCGTTTTTCAACCTGCGCCTTAAGATCATTATTTTCAGAAAGACTTTTAAGAAGTGAGTTATTTATAAAACTTAAATTAGGATGAAGGTCCTGCTCCGTTGGAAGCCGTTTGTTTTTATTTTCATCAATGATTACAAGAGCTACATGATGCATGCTTTCAAACAACGAAAGTATCGATAAATAAAGTTCATTGATTTTATCAAGACTTTTAAAAAGTTCTTTTTCAAAATGAACTTTGTCCGCTTTTTCATGCTGAAAATACGAGTACAGGGCCTGCATTACTTTTATTCTTAAAAAACGGCGGTTTAGCATTCTTGATAGTTTATTTTTTTATTGAATTTTTTCAGGCGTTAATCACTTAAATATTACAACACAGCATTTATTTTAGCAATGGCTTCAATCCGTTGTTCGGCCATACGGTTAGCCGCTACATAGGTAGGAATACCTTCTTTTTTTGCCATATGAAAAATTCCGGAAGTTGTTTCATAAATTTTTTCAGCATGTGCCATAGCACGTTCTCTGTTATAACCTTCCAGTTCATAATATACATTTATTATACCACCGGCATTTACAACAAAATCGGGCGCATATAAAATCCCTTTTTTGCCAACAGCTTCACCATGAATTTTTTCATTTGCTAACTGATTATTGGCAGCCCCGCAAATTATTTTACATTTAAGTTTACTCAATGTATCATCATTTATTGTAGCTCCAAGTGCGCATGGCGCGTAAATATCAATGTCAAGATCAAACATTTTATTAGCCTTAACCACTTCTACGTTATATTTTGCGGAAACTTCTTTCAGTCTTTCTTCATTAATATCGTTGATGCAAACAATGGCGCCATCGTTTTTTAGATGGCTTACCAACACTTCTCCAACATGTCCAATACCCTGAACCAAAACTCTTTTGCCGCTTAAACTGTCGCTTCCCCACACTTCTTTAGCCGAAGCTTTCATGCTTACATAAACGCCGTAGGCGGTAACAGGACTAGGATCGCCGCTTCCGCCCATATTTTCAGGGAGTCCGCTAACGTAATCCGTTTCCATATTAATGATTTCCATATCGCGGCTGGTCATTGCAACATCTTCGGCAGTAATATATTTACCGCCAAGGCTGTCAACAAACTTTCCGAATCTGCGCAATAAAGCTTCGTTTTTTATTTTTTTTGAATCTCCGATAATTACTGCTTTACCGCCGCCGAGATTTAAGCCGGCAACCGATGATTTATACGTCATGCCCCGAGAAAGACGCAATACATCGTGAAGCGCCTCCATTTCGTTATTATAATTCCACATGCGGGTTCCGCCGAGCGAGGGTCCCAGTACTGTATTATGTATGGCAATGATCGCTTTTAAGCCTGTTGCATTATCGTTACAAAATAAAATCTGCTCATGGTTATTTAAACTCATTTGAGCAATTACAGGATTTAGTGAAAGATCAATGTCTTTAAGGGTTTTAACTTCCATAGTGTTAGATTTTTGAAGCGCCGTAAATTTAGGGTTTTTTGATTTAAAATGGCTTAATAATCTGTAAATATAAATATTTGAATCATCCAATTTAAGCAGCCTGTATTAATAATTGCTAATTTTGCAGCGTGAAGCATTTAAAAGTCCTCAATCCTTTTTTTAGTAAATATAAATGGCACTTTTTAGGAGGATTATTGTTTGTTTCCTTATCAACTATTTTTAAAATTTATCAGGGTGTAATTGTACGCGAAGGAAGTAATCGTATTATGAAAATAATCGGTTCAGGTTCTTCTGCCGAGGATTCGGGGATTTTTATACGATATGGTTTAACCCTTCTGATCCTTGCTCTTATCAGCGGACTTTTTATGTTCTTAATGCGTCAAACAATTATTGTTATGAGCAGGCACATTGAATATGATCAGAAGAATGAAATTTATAATAAATATCAGGAGCTTGATCAGCGTTTTTTTAAAGAGCACACCACCGGCGATTTAATGAACAGGATCAGTGAAGACGTTGGGCGCGTAAGGATGTATACGGGGCCTGCGATCATGTATCTGGCCAACACAATAGTAACAACCATCACGGTTCTTGTTTTCATGTTAAGTATAAATTATAAACTCACACTTCTTGTTTTTTTACCGTTGCCTTTTTTGTCGATATTAATATACAAGGTGTCTGACCGTATAAATAAACAAAGCATTCAGGTGCAGCAGGAGCTTGGAAACCTTACCACGCAATCGCAGGAAACCTTCAGCGCAATAAGGGTTATAAAGGCATATGCCCGTGAAAACTATTTTACGCAACAGATGCGGAATAAAAGTGAGCATTATAAAAGCACGGCATTAAAGCTTGCAAATACCGAAGCATTGTTTGGGCCAACCATGATGTTAATGATTGGAATGAGCGTATTAATTACTGTATGGTATGGGGGCAGGCTAACCGTACTGGGACAAGTAGAGCCCGGTAATATTCCTGAATTTATTGTGTATGTGTTTTACATGACCTGGCCGTTTGCTTCTCTGGGATGGGTTACCTCACTGATACAAAGAGCAAGCGCTTCACAGGAAAGGATTAATGAGTTTTTAGAAGTTAAGCCAGATGTAAAAAATAACGATAGCTCCATTTATGAGATCAGGGGAGAAATAGAATTCAGGAACGTTAGTTTTACCTATCCTGAAAATAACATTACTGCGCTGAAAAATATTTCTTTCAAAATTGAAAAAGGACAGACGCTTGGTATAACCGGTGGAGTAGGGAGCGGAAAATCAACTCTTATTACTTTACTTACGCGTCAATACGATGTTTATGAAGGGGAGATTTTAGTGGATGGAAAAAATATAAAACAGCATAACCTGAATGTATTGCGAAAAAGCATGGGAGTGGTGCCTCAGGAGGTTTTTTTATTTAGTGATACTATAAGCAACAATATTTTTTTTGGAAGCGATGGGACTAAAAACCATGAGCAAATTGAAAACTCGGCGAGATCTGCCGGGGTGTATGATAACATAATTGCCTTCCCTTCCGGGTTTGAAACGATGGTAGGAGAAAGAGGAGTTACGTTAAGCGGTGGTCAAAAGCAACGGATTTCAATCGCCCGTGCAATTATACGAAAACCTTCACTCTTATTTTTTGATGATTGTTTAAGCGCTGTTGATGTGGAAACGGAAGAGAAAATCCTTAGCAGTCTGAAAAAAGAAATGACCGGCAAAACAAGTATTCTTATCAGTCACCGTATTTCAACTATCAGGCAAGCCGATTTAATCATTTATCTGAACAACGGCGAAATTTCTGAAATTGGAACGCACACCGAACTTTTAAATTTAAAACAAGAGTACTATAAATTGAGCAGATTGCAGAGCAGTTAATTTTGTATCTTTAATAAACAGCAACCCCGAACATGAAAACTCTTCTTTTATTTTTTCTTTTCAGTTTACTTATTGTTTTCGCGTGCAAGAAAAAAGATAATACACCGCAGGGCGAAAATGAAGTATGGCTTCTTTATAAACGGTTTAATCCTACTGTTTTGAACATTAAACGAGGCACTACACTTACGTTCATTAATAAAGATAACGCCAATCACACGGTTACTGAGAGCAATAAAAAGTTTTCCAGCGGAAAAATACAGTCAGGCAATAAGTATGAGTTTACTTTTAATGATTCAACTTCTTATTCTATTTACTGCAGTTATCATCCTGATAATTTGCAGGAGCAGTTGTATATAACCGTTAAGTAGAATTTTATAGAGACTTAGTGTTTCTCAGATCCTGAACAAAAATTACAGAAAACGCTCAATGGCTTTTGGAAAATGCTCATGTTCTAGCTTTTGTATTTTCTGAGCAAGCGTTTCAATGGTGTCATTTTCTAAAACGTCGCATTTTTGCTGTAAAATAATTTCTCCTTTATCGTATTCTTCATTCACCAAATGAATGGTAATGCCGCTTTCTTTTTCTTTGTTTTCTATTACCGCGCTGTGAACTTTGTTGCCGTACATTCCTTTGCCGCCGTATTTTGGCAGCAAAGCCGGATGAATATTGATTATTCGGTTTGGAAATGCTTTTACAAAGGCAGGTGGAATTTTTAATAGAAATCCCGCTAAAATTATCAGATCAATTTTTTCAAGTTTTAAAAATTCTATAAATTGTTCTGTATAATTTTCAAGAGATTCTTTACTGATGATTTGTACATTTTTTTTATACTTTTCAGCACGCCCTATTATCCCTGCAGTATCTTTATTTGTTACCACCAATTTTATTTTAATGCGCGTATCGTTGGCAAAAAATTTAAAAAGGTTTTCAGCGTTGGTTCCTTCTCCGCTTGCAAATACAGCCGCATTAATCATGCCGCAAATTAACCATATTATGGATCAGAAATTTGTAAATAATACTAACACTTTTTCACACGCACGATAAACATCCTGTGAAAAATTAGTTACTTTTGACCCTATGGTTAACCTTTTTATTCATTGGGATCCAAGCCCCGAAATTTTCACAATTCCCGGCATCGATTGGCCGGTAAGGTGGTACGGGCTTATGTGGGCGCTTGCGTTCATAGCCAGCCATTTCATCATGAACCGTGTATATAAGGCGGAAGGAAGGACGGAAAAGCAGCTTGATACTTTAACCCTATACATCATTATAGGAACCGTTCTCGGTGCCCGTTTGGGTCATTGTTTATTTTACGGCCCCTGGTTCGATGAAACTTTACAGAATGGGCAGGTAATTGAAGGCTATCTGTCACACCCATTAAACATGTTAAAGGTTTATGAAGGAGGATTGGCAAGCCATGGCGGCGCATTGGGAATTTTAACTGCCATGATTCTTTATTGTCGTAAAACCAAAGAAAGCTGGTTATGGTTGTTTGATCGTTTGGTAATTGTAGTTCCGTTGGCTTCGGCTTGTATTCGTATTGGTAACCTCATTAACAGCGAAATAATAGGAACTGTTACTAACGTTCCCTGGGCATTTATTTTTGTAAGAGAAGATGCTATGCCGCGCCATCCGGCGCAATTGTATGAAGCCATTTTTTGTCTGTTATTGTTTGTTTTAATGTACCGGTTATGGAAAACTAAACGCAACAATTATGGTCAGGGCTTTATGTTCGGATTGATGTGTGTATTGCTTTTCGCCGAGCGTTTTATGGACGAATTCGTAAAAGAAAATCAGGTTGATTTTGAAAATGGTAATCTTTTAAATATGGGCCAGATATTAAGTATTCCTTTTATACTTGTTGGAATATTTATGATGTGGCGTTCCTATAAATTAAAAAATAAGGAGAACCAGATTAGTTCATCCTTATAGTTTGCGTTCTGTCAGGACCAACTGATACAATGCTGATTGGAGTACCCGTGGCCTTTTCAATAAATTTTACGTAATTGATCAATTCCTCAGGGAAATTGGTTTTATCATTAATTGTTGTAAGATCTTTGTTCCATCCTTTTACAGTTGTTGTAATAGGTTTAAGATACTTCGGATCAATGTTGTAAGGCAGGAAATCAATTACTTCACCATTATTATTATAATGCGTGCAAATTTCAATGTTTTCAAAATCACTTAAAACGTCGGCCTTCATCATCATTAGTTCGGTAACACCATTAACCATAATGGCATATTTAAGCGCAGGAATATCCAGCCACCCGGTTCTGCGCGCCCGTCCGGTAGTGCTTCCAAATTCACGGCCAATCTGCCTGATTTTTTCACCGGTTTCATTTTCCAGTTCGGTGGGAAATGGTCCGCTTCCAACACGTGTGCAATAAGCTTTGAAAATACCGATCACATTTCCGATTTTATTCGGTGGAATACCAAGGCCGTTGCACGCTCCCGCACAAATAGTGTTACTGCTTGTTACAAAGGGGTAAGAACCGAAATCAATGTCCAGTAAACTTCCCTGCGCACCTTCGGCTAATATTTTTTTACCCTCAACAATGGCTTTATTTATGTAGTGTTCTGTATCAATAAACTGCAGTTGTTTTAAAAAATCAATGGCTGCAAACCATGTAGGTTCGAGCTCCGCAAGATTATAATCATAATTGTAAAAAGAAAGTAATTGCTTGTGTTTTTCAACAAGGGCAGTATATTTTTCTTTAAATTCCTTTGTTTCAATATCACCTATCCTTAAGCCGTTGCGACCGGTTTTGTCCATATAAGTAGGACCAATTCCTTTTAAGGTGGATCCAATTTTGTTTTTTCCCTTGGACGCCTCGTTGGCCGCATCAAGTAAACGGTGGGTTGGCAGAATAAGATGTGCCCGTCTGCTGATAAGAAGTTTGGATTTTACGTCTACCCCCAGTGCAAGTAATGCGTCAATTTCTTTTTTAAAAATAACCGGATCAATAACTACACCGTTTCCAATAACATTAATTGCTGTTGGATGAAAAATTCCGCTGGGAATGGTGTGAAGAACATGTTTAATGCCGTTAAACTCAAGCGTGTGCCCTGCATTGGGCCCACCCTGAAAACGCGCGATAATATCGTAAGAAGGAGTTAAAACATCAACGATTTTTCCTTTTCCCTCGTCACCCCATTGTAGTCCTAAAAGTACATCAGCTTTGCTCATAATTAATATAAAGGGCAAATTTATCATAAAAGCTAACAGCGTCATTAGGTTTTAATAACTTTTAAAAAGTATAACCTTTCAAAACTTATTTCTTTTAAAAAATTGTTTTTAGTAAATTTATAACGGTGCAAAAAATTACTATAGCCATTGATGGGTTCAGCAGTTGCGGAAAGAGCACGCTGGCCAAAGCGCTTGCCCAACGCCTTAATTACAGTTATGTTGATACAGGAGCAATGTATAGGGCTGTTACACTTTTCGCTCTTCAAAACGGTTTAATAGACAAAGATCAGAAGCTTGATGAAGAAGGGCTCATTAATTCACTCGATAAAATTGAACTATCATTTATTTTTGATGCTCATACAAAATCATCACAAACGTTTTTAAACGGCGTGAATGTAGATCGTGATATCCGGTCAATGGAAGTTAGCGGTCTTGTTAGCATGGTAAGCTCCATTAAAAAAGTGCGTGAAAAAATGATTGCTCTTCAAAGGCAAATGGGTAAAAAGAAAGGTGTTGTTATGGATGGCCGCGATATTGGAACCAATGTTTTTCCTAAAGCCGACCTTAAAATATTTATGACTGCGGATAATGACGTGCGGGCACAGCGGCGATTGGATGAGTATACAAGTAAAGGCCAGTATTTTACTAAGGAAGAAGTTAAGCGTAAATTAATGAAGCGCGATCATGACGATAGCACCCGGAAAGAAAATCCGTTAACGCAGGCAGAGGACGCTATTGTATTAGATAACTCAGATATTTCACGCGAAGATCAACTGGAATTTGTTTTAAAATTAATTGACGATCTACATCTGTTAATGAAAGAGCAGGAGAAAGAAAAGGAACGCCAGAGGCATCATTGAGTCAATTAAATAACTGAGGCCGCGCAAGGGATTGAAACGGAAAGCCCACAGCCCAAACCGTTAGGAGAAATAGGGGCGAGGACTTGGAGTGTAAAGCCCGGCCCTTAACGAGAAATAAAAGTATAAGGGTGCGCCCAACTATTACACCGCCACGTTATGCTCTCTTAAGGCATTATTCAACGAGGTTTTTAAATCAGTACTTTCTTTACGTTTACCGATTATTAAAGCGCAAGGCACATGAAAATCGCCGGCCGGAAATTTTTTGGTATAACTGCCGGGTATAACCACAGAGCGTTCCGGTACATATCCTTTATATTCAATAGGATTTTCCTGCGACACATCAATAATTTTTGTTGACATGGTAAGTACCACATTAGCTCCAAGTACCGCTTCTTTGCCAACACGAACGCCTTCCACTACAATACAACGAGAACCCACGAAACAATTATCTTCAATAATAACTGGCGCTGCCTGCACCGGCTCCAGAACACCGCCAATACCTACGCCCCCGCTTAAGTGTACGTTTTTACCTATCTGGGCGCAGCTTCCAACCGTTGCCCAGGTATCAACCATAGTGCCGCTGTCGACGTATGCGCCAATGTTTACATAACTGGGCATCATTATCACGCCGCTGGCCAGAAAAGATCCGTAACGCGCAATTGCATGCGGAACTACTCTTACACCCAGTGCTGCGTAATTTCTTTTAAGTGCCATTTTATCATGAAATTCCATTGGACCCACTTCTATGGTTTCCATTTTTCTTGTTGGAAAATAAAGAATGACTGCTTTCTTCACCCAGTCATTTACTTCCCATCCGGTTCCGTCGGAATTGGGCTCAGCTACGCGTAACTGGCCTTTATCAAGTTGTTCAATAACATTCTCAATGGCTTCTATTGTTGAACTTTCTTTAAGCAGTTCCCTGTTTTCCCAGGCTTTTTCGATGATGTTTTTCATAATAAAATCTTTGCAAGTTAAATAAAAATCGTATATTTGCACCTCAAAATTATTGGCTTCGTAGCTCAACTGAATAGAGCACCTGACTACGGATCAGGAGGTTAGGGGTTTGAATCCCTTCGAGGTCACCAGGCCCCTGTTAGTAATACTTACAGGGGTTTTTTCTTTATTTTTCTTCCCACAATGGTTTTATTCAACTTTTGAATTTTTTCGCTAATAATGGTTAATTGTCCAGTGTTCACGCGTTATATAAAGCTAAAGCTCTTTATTAAAAGATGAATTTATGTAACTTTACATTCATGAACTCCCCCAAAAAGCCCTCAATGAAACTGGGATTGACTCAGTTTAAAGCCTGTCCCAAAAGCCAACAACTTGAAATCGTTTGCAGTTCAGTTTCCAAAGCTTTATTACAAATTGAAAACTCTCACGGCATTTTTATGATATTTTAGAAGTAAAAGCCTATATTAACAGTTCGCGATTGGATAAGTTTATTAATCTTATTTCTCTTAAGGAATTATATTAATCTTTAGCATACAAGATTAAGTTTTAAAGTCCTAATTCAGCCTCAATCATTTCTTTCGCTCCTTTTGGTCCGGTTAGTTTTAACCAGATATCTTTTCCATTCCCCCCCGCAGAAATTTCAAATGTGAAAAAACTGCAGCAGGCCCGCTCACTTTTAACGAAGGAAGTTAACTCGTCCATTATCTGATCAGTGCCGGGAAATTTAAAGGCGAAACCATTCGGTAATTCTTCTTTAGCTAATAGTTGCTTTTTTAAACCAGCCAAAACAGTTTCTTTACGGATCCGTAATTCGTTGGAGCTTAATTTGCATACAACAGCAGTATCTTTATTGGTTGAGCCATACATTTTTAAATCCGCTAAAGATAATTGCTCAGTGTCTGTTGTTTCGGTTTCACAGGCTGAACCGCATCCGGAGGAAGAGCAGGAAAGGGCTGTAGCAGAAGACTTGCCGCATGAGCAGTTAAAATACAAGGCAATGCCAACGCATAAAATAAGAATACTTGTTAAACTAATAAGTGAAATATTTCTTTTTTTAGAATTTAATTCCTCATCACTTGTTTGCTTTGATTTTAAAGTTTTCCAGCACAAGACACCAAGGATTGCACCGGCTATGGGTGCGAATATGTAAACCCAGAGATGTTCTAAGTGTCCGGAAACTACCGCCGGGGCAAGGGAACGAAAAGGATTCATAGAAGCTCCGGAAATTGGACCGGCGAACATTGCTTCCAGTAAAACTACGGAACCAATGGCAATGCCTGCGAACATGCCCTGTTCTTTACTACCTGATGCCACATGAATAATAACAAACATTAAAATAAATGTGAGTATTAATTCAAGAACAAAAGAGGTTAGGGGCGAACCGTTAGGAAGAGTACTACCTAAGGTTTCATTCTCCGGAAAAAGAAATTTAAGTGTTAAGCTGGCTACAAATGCGCCAACCGCCTGGCTCAGGAAATAGGGGACGACTTCTTTCCCGGGAAATTTTTTTGCTATCCAAAAAGCAAAAGTAACAGCGGGATTAAAATGGGCGCCGGATATCTCACCCAGAGTATAAATCATTGCCGAAACAATCAGACCAAAAGTAATAGCGATGCCTGCATGAGTGATTATGCCCCCTGATTGCTGGTTAATAATAATGGCGCCGGTACCACAAAAAACAAGAGCGAATGTTCCGATCAGTTCAGCAAGATATTTTTTCATAAATTATTTTTGGTATTATTTTTTACTTTGGAAAAAAGATACAACGTTTCTAAAGCAATTTGGCTGCAGCTTTCATCATAAATTTTATCCTGCAAAGCTGTATTATCAAAAGCTTTGGGATCATCGTACGCAGTGCCAATCCTTAATTCAGCACCTGCAAGAAAAGGACAGTTTTCTTCAGCCTCATTACAAGTCATAATGGCCGCAAATTCTTTTTGAGGATTTATAGCATCATCGTATACTTTTGAAAAACATTCAATAGGTTTTTCTGTTTCAGAAAATAAAACGTGATAAACCGGATTTTTTTCCGTGGCAACTTGCGTAATTATAAAACCAATTCTTTTTAAGGCATTAATAGCATTGATGTTAAACGCAGTGGCTTCGGTACCTCCAGAATAGCTGATTACTCCCTCTATTTGATAAAACTTGCTTGCTATGTTGGACCATATTTGGCCGAAATGGCTACGCCTTGAATTATGCGTGCAAATATAAACAAGGTTAACGGTTTTATTTTTCTGCCGTTTATTTGTTATGTATATCGCTATTTCTTCCAAAAGAGCTTTACGCTTATCAGGAATTGTATCAAATTGTAAAGCAAGATGATCGCAATAGTTCTGAATCTGAAGAAACATAATTTTATTACTACATAAAATGTTCAATTACAATTTAGCAGCATTTATCACCCGGCACACAACAAGATTTGTTTTCGTTTACTATTTCTGAAAGGGTAATTTTTTGCTTTTTATCCGGAACGCCGCAATTGTCTTTTGCAAGACAATCGGTTTGTTTAGCGGTTAGTAAAAATAAATCATTTTCAAATTTCAGACCGTATTTTCCGATTGTTGAAGATTGATATTCCACTTCTATTTCAAGATCTTCCATTCCTAAAATTCTTTCAGACAATGCAATGATGTTGATTAGTTTCTGCGGTTTCAGGCGGTGAGCTGTGTCATTGGCATTCCATAACTGGAAGTTGGCAACTTTTTCTTTTCTTACTGTTCCGCCACAATCGATAAAGCGTTTTTCAATAACGCCCACCTCTGTTACGTGAAAGTTTTCCGGCACAAACGTGCCATCGGGTAATTGAAAGTTCACAGACTCTGCTGTGGATAAGTGTGATTTAATTTCTGATAATTTCATGATGATGTTTTTAATATCGTGGTTATACGATTATTATGATTAGCAACATTTTGTTTTGTTTTTGTAAGCCGAAAAAAAAGTGTCCAGATAAGATTTCGCGAGCATCCATTCCTTTTCATCAATACAGTAGCAAACTTTTGTGCCATCGATATCGCCTGTAATAATTCCTGCTTCCTTCAGCTCCTTTAAATGTTGTGAAACGGTACTCTGAGATAAAGGTAATTGTTCAACAATATCGCCGCATACACAGGCTTGTTTTTTAATAAGCAACTGAAGAATTGCAATGCGCGCAGGATGAGCGAGCGCTTTGGCGTATCTTGCAATTTTATTATCTTTTACTGTAAATTCTTCTGTTTTTGCTGTACCCATTTAAATGTTTTTTATAATTCGGTTAAATATTAATATTGAAAGATACGGGAGTAGTAGTTCAATTAATCGTAAAATTACGATATTAATTTTAATCTGCCAATAAAAATACCGTGTAGTTAACAATCCTGTTGGCAATCAAAGTGCTCTTTGTTGCATTCGATCTGTATGGTGGAATGGGCAATTTTGAATTTAAGTTGTAATCCATCTTTAATGGTTTGATACATGAGGTCGTGATCTTCCGCTCCGGGAATAATCAAATGCGCAGTTAAAGCTGTTTCTGTGGTGCTGATAGCCCATATGTGCAGGTCATGTACATTGGTTACTCCATCGAAATTTAATAAAAACTGTTTAACAGAATTCATGTCAATCTCTTTTGGTACTCCGTTCAGTGTGAGCCGGAGAGATTCTTTAAAAAGACCCCATGTTCCAAAAACAATTACAATTACCAGTATTAAACTTACTGCCGAATCAAGCCAGTACCAACCGGTGAAGATAATAATGATTCCGGCTATAACCACACCAAGAGAAATAATTGCGTCTGCCACCATATGCAAATACACCCCTTTGGAATTGAGATCGGTATCTTTATCTTTTAAAAACATTAAGGCAGTAAGTGAATTTATTAGAATTCCTATGCCCGCAACAATAGCAACAATTTTTCCTTCTACAGGCTGTGGGTGGGCCAGTCGTAAAATAGCCTCATAAGTTACCGCTCCTAGTGATATGAATAAAATACACGCATTGATAAAAGCAGCAAGAACGGTGGATTGCTGATACCCAAATGAATACCGGTGGTTGGCTTTTTTTAAGGCGAGCTTACTCGCTAATAATGCAAGCAACAAACCGGCAACGTCTCCTAAATTATGGCCCGCATCTGCAAGAAGAGAAAGTGAATGGGTATATAAACCCGTAATTACTTCAATAATAACAAATACTGAATTAAGCAGGATGCCGATAATAAATGCATTATTGAGAGTTATGTTGGAATGTATGTGCTTGTGTTCATGCGCCATATGTTACTGCTTCGTCACTTTAAGTTTAATAAATGTACTAAAATAGTAAATGAAAATTTTTCGTTTCTCTTTTTTTATAATTGTAATTTAAAGATGATTGCATGTATAAAGTCTGT
>JAOQAF010000010.1 GCA_025963735.1 Bacteroidota bacterium | reverse complement strand
TTCCTATATAATTATAGCTTTGACCAAGTTCATATTTTATTTTCATCATTTTTTTTTTAGGACTTTTTTAAAGGGCCTTTTCAAGGTAGGGAATTGCTTGCTCATGTTTCCCCATATATTCCGACAGTACAATGCCTTTTCCGGCGTTACCAAAATAAGAGTCTTTATTTTTCTTTAAGATTTGGTCGTAATCAGATACGGCTTTTTCAAAATCCGATTGCTCAACCGCTGCTGCCGCCTTTCTCAGCATCTTTTTTTCCTGCGAACAGGCACCCAGTATTAATATTCCAAAAATGTATATTACTTTTTTCATGATCATTGTTTTTATTGATCCTTTAAAATTCATGCCAGTGTACATTGTTGGCGTGGCATCTACTTTGTAAGTGATTATTTAAACAATTAAAACTTATCAAAATGAAAAATCTGGGAATTATTTTAATAGTGGTAGGAGCTCTGATGATGGCTATCACAGGATTTAATTATGTTACTAAAAAAGAGGTGTTAGACCTTGGAAAAGTATCAATCAATAAATCAGAAAATCATCCTGTTAGCTGGTCACCAATTATTGGAGCTATTCTTCTTGTTGGCGGACTAGCACTGGTGCTTACCAACAATCGTAGAAAAGTAATTTAATTTTAGCCGGCCGTTACATTAACAGTGTAACGGCTGCTTTGCAAGGGTATTAACCCATTCTTTTTCTCTGGACTTTAAATCGAACTGTTCTGTTCCGGCTTAAATAAATTTAAAAAAATGGAAATAAAAATTCAATCACAACAAGGCAGAATCTTTAAAAATAACTTTTTAGAAAAGCTTACCAAAAGCACCCCAACAATAACAATCACTTATTACATTTGCCTGATTGCGTTATTTTTTTATTTAAGTTCAGTTTTCACAACACTTAATTTCGCACACACAATTGGCCTCTACCTCTTTGGCCTTATGTTATGGACACTGATGGAATATATACTTCACAGGTTCATCTTTCATATCGATGATTATTTTCCGGAATGTAAAAGGCTTCATTATATTCTTCATGGCGTTCATCATGAAAATCCAAAAGATAAAGAACGGTTGTTCATGCCACCCGTTCCCGGAGCGCTTATTGCATTCACATTATTCGTTTTCTGGTTTATTTTTTTTGGGTGGAATGCTTTGGCATTGATGGCGGGTATAACTAACGGTTACCTCCTGTACTCCTATATTCATTACACCGTACACACAAAACCAACTAAACTATTCATGCAAAAATTATGGATCCATCATTTAAAACATCATTATAAATATCCGCACAAAGCTTACGGTGTTTCCTCGCCTTTTTGGGATATTGTTTTTCGGACAATGCCTCCGGAACATCCCAACGAAAGAAAAAAAACGAATTAAGTGTTTTCGATAAAAGAGTAAATATTTAAACGCGTGTAAGAAAAAAAAGCATTTAATTTTACGCATATTTTAACCGAAAACCCGTTAAAAATCTTTTCAATTCTTATAATTTCTTAATTATGATTTTCAATCGCATTTTGGCATTCTATTTGCTATTCTATTTTTTGGGGGAATAATTCCCCAAAGGCTGAATTTATCAACAATGGTGCGACTTCTGTTAAAATGGAAGTAGCTTTGATACTGCTGAAAAAGATAATATCGGCTTCTAAAACCTATATAAAATGGCTTCAACAACCAAAAAAATAAAAGCGGGTCACGGGTCCGCCGGTCCTGAAATCCTTGCTCGCCCTAGCGAAAGCAAGAAAATTAAAAGTAAAAAAAATCCTGTTTCGGTTCTGAAAAAAACAGGGAATACTAAAAAAGATAGTGAGTTGTCTGTAAAATCTCATCCCACTTTAAAACATTCAAAAAACGGCACCCATAAAAAAGGCAATGGATTTCCTGTTAACCAAAACGGAAAAAAAGTTACCGTTAATGTAGACCATGCCGTTATCATTCCTGATACTCCAAGCACCGCGCTTGACTCAACGGAATTATTAAATATTTTACTCGATGTAAAAAACGGAAATTTTGACGTTAAGATGCCTATTAACAAAATAGGAATTAGCGGTAAAGTTTGCGATACTCTTAATGAAATTATTCTTATCAATAAAAAGCTGGTGCGTGAATTTTCAAAAGCCCGACAAACTATAGGTAAAGAAGGTAAACTCAATCAGCGCATCATGTTAAACGACGCGCAGGGTGAATGGAAAAACGGAGTGGAAGATCTCAACTCGCTTATTTCCGATCTGGTGTACCCGATCCGTGAGATTGACCGTGTAATTTCGGCGGTGGCCAAAGGAAATTTATCACAACAAATTCCAATTGAAGTGGAAGTGAGTAATCATTCTCTGCAGGGTGAATTTGCGCGTATCGCGAAAGAGGTGAATGACATGGTGAAGCAGCTCAACCTCTTCACGATGGAGGTAACACGTGTTGCCCGTGAGGTAGGTTCCGAAGGAAAATTAGGAGGTCAGGCTAAGGTTAAAGGTGTTGGCGGTGTGTGGAAAGATCTTACCGACTCGGTAAATCAAATGGCGGGTAACTTAACAGCTCAGGTACGTAACATTGCCGATGTAACAACAGCGGTTGCAAAGGGTGACTTATCCAAAAAAATTACGGTTGACGTAAAAGGAGAAATTTTCGAATTAAAAAATACGATCAACACAATGGTGGATCAGCTGAACTCGTTTTCATCTGAGGTAACCCGTGTGGCCCTGGAAGTAGGTACAGAAGGAAAATTGGGTGGACAAGCACAGGTAAAAGGAGTTGCAGGTACATGGAAAGATTTAACTGACTCGGTAAATCAAATGGCCTCTAACTTAACCGGTCAGGTGCGTAACATTGCCGAGGTAACAACTGCGGTGGCCAATGGAGATTTATCACGTAAAATTACGGTTGACGTAAAAGGAGAAATATTAGAATTAAAGAAAACCATCAATACCATGGTGGATCAGCTGAACTCCTTCTCTTCGGAGGTAACACGTGTTGCACGTGAGGTAGGTTCAGAAGGTAAATTGGGCGGGCAAGCTCAGGTTAAAGGTGTTGCAGGTGTTTGGAAAGATTTAACCGATTCGGTAAATCAAATGGGATCAAACTTAACATCACAGGTACGTAACATTGCAGAGGTAACAACGGCCGTAGCAAAAGGTGATTTATCGCGTAAAATTACGGTTGATGTTAAAGGTGAAATATTAGAATTAAAGAAAACAATTAATACCATGGTGGATCAGCTGAACTCATTCGGTTCAGAGGTAACCCGTGTTGCGCGTGAAGTAGGTTCGGAAGGAAAACTGGGAGGACAAGCTACGGTGGAAGGGGTTGACGGTATCTGGAAAGATCTGACCGACTCAGTAAACCAGATGGCATCCAACTTAACAGGCCAGGTGCGTAACATTGCCGAGGTAACAACGGCTGTGGCAAAAGGAGATTTATCACGTAAAATTACGGTTGACGTTAAAGGTGAAATATTAGAATTAAAGAAAACAATCAACACCATGGTGGATCAGCTGAACTCATTCGGTTCAGAGGTAACCCGTGTTGCACGTGAAGTAGGTTCGGAAGGAAAATTAGGCGGACAGGCAAATGTGGAAGGAGTTGACGGAATCTGGAAAGACCTTACAGATTCGGTGAACCAAATGGGTTCTAACTTAACCGCACAGGTGCGTAATATTGCCGAGGTAACAACAGCGGTTGCTAACGGTGACCTATCACGTAAAATTACAGTGGATGTTAAGGGTGAAATTCTTGAATTAAAAAACACCATCAATACCATGGTGGATCAGTTAAATTCATTTGCATCAGAAGTAACCCGTGTGGCGCTTGAAGTAGGTACAGAAGGAAAACTGGGTGGACAAGCTACTGTTGAAGGTGTGGGCGGTACCTGGAAAAACTTAACGGATTCAGTAAATCAAATGGCCGGTAACTTAACGGGCCAGGTGCGTAACATTGCCGAAGTAACCAACGCGGTTGCCAAAGGTGACTTGTCACGCAAAATTACAGTTGACGTAAAAGGAGAAATATTAGAATTAAAAAATACAATCAACACCATGGTGGATCAGCTGAACTCATTCGGTTCAGAGGTAACCCGTGTTGCACGTGAAGTAGGTTCGGAAGGAAAACTGGGTGGACAAGCAACAGTGGAAGGTGTTGATGGGATCTGGAAAGAGTTAACCGATTCGGTAAATCAGATGGGATCTAACTTAACAGCACAGGTACGTAACATCGCCGAGGTAACAACCGCGGTGGCTAAAGGTGACTTGTCACGTAAAATCACAGTGGATGTTAAGGGTGAAATCTTAGAATTAAAAAATACGATCAATACCATGGTGGATCAGCTGAACTCATTCGGTTCAGAGGTTACACGTGTTGCACGTGAAGTAGGTTCCGAAGGAAAATTAGGCGGACAGGCCGATGTACCGGGTGTTGGTGGTACCTGGAAAGACTTAACCGATTCGGTAAATAAAATGGCATCCAATTTAACATCGCAGGTACGTAACATCGCCGAGGTAACAACAGCGGTTGCTAACGGCGACTTATCCCGTAAAATTGCGGTGGATGTTAAAGGTGAAATATTAGAATTAAAAAATACAATTAATACCATGGTGGATCAGCTTCGCGGATTCGCTTCCGAGGTAACTCGTGTTGCACGTGAAGTAGGTACAGAAGGTAAACTGGGCGGACAAGCGCATGTGCCGGGCGTTGCAGGTACATGGAAAGATTTAACTGACTCAGTAAATCAAATGGCCGGTAACTTAACAGCACAGGTGCGTAATATTGCCGATGTGGCTATAGCGGTTGCGAATGGTGACTTATCTAAAAAAATTACGGTTGATGTTCGCGGTGAAATTCTACAGTTAAAGGAAACTTTAAATACAATGGTGGATCAGTTACGCGGATTTGCTTCAGAGGTAACCCGTGTTGCACGTGAAGTAGGTACCGATGGCAAATTGGGCGGGCAAGCCTTTGTGCCTGGTGTAGCCGGAACGTGGAAAGATTTAACTGACTCAGTAAATCAAATGACGGGTAACTTAACATCGCAGGTTCGTAACATTGCAGAGGTAACCAAAGCGGTGGCCAGCGGTGACTTATCTAAAACCATTACGGTTGACGTAAAAGGAGAGATCTTTGATTTAAAAAATACAATTAATAAAATGGTGGATCAGCTCCGCGCCTTCGCTTCAGAGGTAACACGTGTTGCCCGCGAGGTAGGAACTGATGGTAAATTAGGTGGACAAGCATATGTGGCCGGTGTTGCAGGAACATGGAAAGATTTAACGGATTCTGTAAACATCATGGCTACCAACTTAACATCACAAGTGCGTGGTATTGCAAAGGTTGTAACTTCTGTTGCAACCGGTAACTTACGTCAGAAATTATCCATCAACGCAAAGGGTGAGGTTGCTCAGTTAACGGATACAATTAATGAGATGATTGAAACACTTGCCGTATTTGCAGATCAGGTTACTAACGTGGCACGTGAAGTAGGTGTTGAAGGTAAACTTGGCGGACAAGCCAATGTACCGGGAGCGTCAGGTATCTGGAAAAACTTAACGGAAAACGTGAACCAGTTAGCGGAGAATTTAACTACTCAGGTACGTTCAATTTCTGAGGTAGCATCAGCGGTAACAAAAGGTGACTTAACGCGTAACATTCGTGTTGATGCAAAAGGTGAGGTGGAAGAATTAAAAGATACCATCAATCAGATGATCACCAATCTTCGCGAAACAACTTTATTAAACCAGGAGCAGGATTGGCTGAAATCAAACTTGGCAAAGTTCACTCAAATGTTACAGGGTCAGAAAGATCTCCAGACAGTTGCAAAACGCATTCTTTCTGAATTAGCCCAGGTTGTAACTGCTCACTATGGTGCATTTTATATTTTATCTACTGAAACTGAAAGCGCGAAATTAAAATTATTTGCCGCTTACGCTTATAAATCTGAAAAACATATTCCTAAAGAATTTGCAATTGGCGAAGGCTTGGTAGGACAATGTGCCCTTGAAAAAGAGCGTATTATTTTAACCAATGTACCGGGCGATTATGTAAAGATCAGTTCAGGACTCGGAAAAGCAAAACCTTCTAACTTAATTGTGTTACCGGTATTATTTGAAAACAATGTAAAAGCGGTAATTGAGTTAGGATCACTTGATACTTTCAGTCCAACCCACTTAGACTTCTTAAACCAGTTAACTGAATCAATTGGTATTGTTGTAAATACAATTGAAACAAATACAAGAACCGAAGAGTTATTAACGCAATCGCAATCACTTGCGGGTGAATTAAAAATTCAGCAGGAAGAGTTACGTCGTACCAACGATGAATTACAGGACAAAGCCTTACTTCTTGTTAAACAAAAGAACGAGGTGGAAGCCAAGAACAAAGAGGTGGAAGAAGCAAGAAAATCTCTGGAAGAAAAAGCAGAGCAGCTTACCTTAACTTCCAAGTACAAGTCAGAGTTCCTTGCAAACATGTCGCACGAGTTACGTACGCCTTTAAACTCCTTGTTAATCCTTGCACAGCAGTTATATGAAAACGCTGAAGGAAACCTGAATGAGAAACAAACCCGTTATGCGAAAACAATCCACTCCTGTGGTGATGACTTGCTACAGCTTATTAATGACATTCTCGACTTATCAAAAATCGAATCCGGATTTATTTCAGCCAACATTTCAAATATTCGTTTCTCCGAAATTTCATCTTTTGTTGAAACAACATTTAAACCAATTTCTGAAGCGAAGAACCTCAAATTCAAAATCGAAATTGACCCTGAACTAGCAGAGTCGATTGATACTGACTCGCAACGCTTAAATCAGATCTTAAAAAACCTTCTTTCAAATTCATTTAAATTTACTGAAAGAGGAGAGATTAAGCTTAAAATATTTGACGCTAAAAAAAGCTGGAAGCCAGGCACGGCAATGCTCGACAAAGCAGACAAAGTGGTAGGCTTCTCTATTATAGATTCGGGTATCGGTATACCAAGCGACAAACAAAATATTATTTTTGAAGCCTTCCAGCAGGCTGAAGGATCAACCAGCCGTAAATATGGCGGAACAGGTCTCGGACTTTCAATCAGCCGCGGTTTAGCCGAATTATTAGGAGGTACCATTGAGCTTGACAGTGAGGTTGGAAAAGGAAGTACCTTTACTTTATATCTTCCGCTTCATAATGTGGATGCAAGCGCTGTTAATAACCCTGCGGCATTTCAAACACTTCGTACCGAAAAGAAAGATCTTGACGCCATCCTCAATACATTAAACATGACTGATGAAGGCATTGAAATTAAAAAGCTTGCCGGTGTTGATGAAATGATTAATGAAACAGGAGATGACAGGGCAAACATCACTCCTAACGATAAAGTGATACTGGTGATAGAAGATGATTTACGCTTCGGCAAGATCATGATCGACAGGGCACACGAAGACGGACTTAAAGTTGTGATTGCTACAAATTATGTAGAGATCTTTAATTTTGTATCGCGCTTCACTCCTATTGCAATTACACTGGATGTTAAACTTCCGGACACAAGCGGATGGAAAGTTCTTGAATTGTTGAAAAATGATTTGAACTACCGTCATGTGCCTATTCATTTAATTTCGGGTGAAGAGAATCGCATGCTCGCTTTAAAACGTGGCGCAAGAAGCTTCATCTTAAAACCATTGACAAAAGATATTCTTGATGAATTGTTTAAAGACATCATAGAATTTAATAAGCAGGAAAAGCGTCAGTTACTTATAGTTGAAGACAATGAGATCGAATCCTCTCACATCATGAAACTGATGAAGGAAGATAACATTGAAATTACAACTGCTTCAACCGGAAAAAAAGCGCTTGAATTATTAAAGCAAAAAGAATTCGACACTATCATTCTGGATTACACTTTGCCGGATACATCAGCTATTGAGCTGATCGGGCAAATGAATAAGAAAAAAACAGTGCTTGCTCCAATCATTATTTATTCTGCCAAAGATTTCACCAAAGATGAATTGTCGCAGTTAAATAAAATATCAAGCAGTATTGTTTTAAAAGATGTTCATTCACTTGATCGTCTTCTTGAAGAAACAATGATGTTCCTGCATGTAGATTATTCTAAGTTTAGTCCTGAAAAACGCAGGATGATGGAAAACATCCGAATGAAAGGCGATATTCTTTCACATAAAAAAGTACTTGTAGTGGATGACGATGTAAGAAATCTGTTTGCCATTACAACAGTGTTTGAAAGATACAACATTAACTGTATCACTGCCGAATCAGGAAAAGAAGCAATTAATATTCTTACCGAATCGGATGATGTGGAGATGGTCTTAATGGATATCATGATGCCCGAAATGGATGGTTATGAGACCATGCAAAAAATAAGAAGAGAGCATAAAAACAATTCATTGCCTATAATTGCGGTAACAGCTAAAGCGATGAAGGGTGACCGCCAAAAATGTATTGAAGCGGGCGCTTCTGATTATATTACCAAACCTTTGAAAATGGATCAGTTACTCTCAATGATGAGAATCTGGTTTTATAAATAAATAATATGCAAAAACCTCTGAAAATAAAAATTTTATTGGTAGACGATAAGGAAAACAATTTGCTTTCTATGGAAAGTATTTTTGAACGCGACGGATACCAACTTACCAGGGCCAACTCTGGTAAGGAGGCTCTTAAAGTATTGTTAAAAGAACATGACTTTACGCTAATCCTTATGGACGTGGAAATGCCCGATATAAACGGCTTTGAAGCTGCCACCATGATCTACCAGCGCGATAAGCTCATGCACATTCCTATTATTTTTATTACCGCTCACAGTTATGGCGATGAAAATTTATTCAAGGGTTACAAAGCCGGCGCGGTAGATTATATTTACAAACCAATTCAATCAGAATTGTTACGTGCCAAGGTTTCTGTGTTTGTTGATTTATATAAAAAAAATCATCAGTTAATTTCGCAGGAACAAAAACTAAAGGCTATAAATAAAAGCCTTGAGATAGAAGTGAAAGACCGGATTGCTTCTGAAGAAAAAGTGGTTGAACTCAATAAACAATTATTAAAAAACATTGAACAGCTGGAGTCAACCAATAAGGAACTTGATCAGTTTGCCTTTATTGCTTCGCACGATTTGCAGGAACCTTTAAGAAAAATAAGGACCTTCAGTAACCGTGTTGTTACAAAATACAAAGATCAGCTTGATGAAGAAGGTAAAATGTATATGGATAAAATGCAGAATGCCTGCGAGCGCATGCAGAATCTGATTAACGACATACTTGCTTTTAGTAAAATAGCCATTACGAAAGAAGCGCTTATTTACTCTGATTTAAACGCTTTAATAGATGAAGTGTTATCGGATATGGACTTACCAATACAGGAGAAAAATGCTAAAATTACTGTTGGCCAGCTCCCAAAACTAAAAGTTTATCCAAGTCTTATTAAACCATTATTTCAGAATCTAATTAATAATTCACTTAAGTATTCGCAAAAAACCGTTACCCCTGAAATAGAAATTTCGGGTAGAATTGAAGAGCAGGAAGACCATACAGGAAAAGTAAAAGGAAGTAAATTCTGTCGCATTCAGATTAAAGATAACGGTGTTGGATTTGAACAGCAATACGCCGAACAGATTTTCACCATGTTCAAACGTCTTCACGGAAACTCAGAATATGCCGGTACTGGGATTGGTCTGGCAATTTGTAAAAAAATTGTGGAAGAACACCATGGGTATATAAGCGCAAAAAGCCAGGTAAATAAAGGCGCTGTATTTACCATCTCTATTCCTGTTGAAGTTGCTGCCGAAATGCCTGAAAAAGCTACCGAACCAAAAGATAGTCCGCAGGTTACAGGTAATAATTAAACTAATTAGATTTAGCGTTTGAAGATTTAATGGCTTACTGAACCAATTGCTGTGAATTAACCGGCATGCGGTAATATCCCGTAGCTATAGCAATAATTAAAATTAACAAAACAATCCAAAAGAATATTCCTATTGCCACTGTGGTTGGCGAAACTTCTTCTTCCGTAACTAATTCTTTCTTTTTAACCGGGGTTGGAACAGTAACTGCAGCAAGAATGAAGGCGAATATCAGTCCCACCACAAAAATGGGCATAACTGATACACCCATCACCATCGGTCCAAAGGGGTTAATCCATAAATAACCTGCCCATGACGCCAGGAAGATGGTTACAAATACAAGCCACACAGCTCCCCAGGGGCCTTTATGTTTTAATACCCCCGAAAAAAACACGGTAATTACAAGGGCCACCAGTAAGGATGCTACTATTTCATAATAATTACTCATAATCTGTAGGTTTAATTTATTTGAAGGGTTAAAAACGTGCCCGGGTTAGGGGACAATTGAGTTTAATAGATTAAGGTCTTGGTGCTGTTCATTAAAAGGAGGTTAGTTTTAATGTTTTTTTACTTTTTTTTATTTTCTCCGGGGTTTTTATTTCTCGTTTTGGGAAATTATTTCACATCCCTATTTTTCTTAAAAGGCTAACATGCTTACTATTTACCCCTGTGAGAAAAATTCAACTCAGTTCAATAAAATTCTAATGCTTATTTAAACAATTGCATATCAATTTATTACTTTACATATTACGGAGTAACGATTTGTGAAGACGACTTCAAATGCTTACCTTTAAAATAAAACTCCAAACCCTTGAGAGGAAGAAATTCCCCAAAAAAGAGTGGTTATAAATTTGCAATACGTTAAACGAATCAAAACACCCTATGGATAAATTATTAATTATAGAAGACGACATGGATATGGGTCTTCTGTTAAAACGCTTTTTAACTAAAAACGGTTACGAGGTTGAAACAGTTGCTAATGGAAAAAACGGTATAAGCACTTTTGCCGCAAAACAGGCAGATCTGGTGCTTTGCGATTATCGCCTGGGCGATATGGAAGGCGTTGAAGTTCTTAAAAAAATTAAGGACATTGACCCTACTGTTCCTTTTATAATCATGACCGGCTATTCTGATATCAGAACAGCCGTTAATGTTATGAAATTAGGCGCATTCGATTACTTAACAAAACCTCTTCTTCCGGACGAAACGTTACAAATAATTAAGCGTGCACTTTCCAACACTAATCAGTTGGCGCACATTGTGGTTGATAAAACGGATAAAGAAGAAGGAGACGATTCGGATGTAATTTCAAAACCCCGAACCATTCGCGGTAAAAACGATTACGTTTTCGGTAAAAGCGCAGCATCAAAAGAATTATTACGTCAGATTGAATTAGTTGCTCCTACGAATTATAGTGTTATTATTTATGGTGAAAGCGGCGCAGGTAAAGAAGCCATTGCCCAAACCATACATAAAAAAAGTAAGCGTGCACGTATGCCTTTCATAGCAATGGATTGCGGTGCCATGAGTAAAGAACTTGCAGGAAGTGAATTATTTGGTCACGAAAAAGGATCCTTTACAGGCGCTATTGGAACTAAGATCGGTCATTTTGAACTTGCCAATGGCGGTACAATTTTTCTGGATGAAATTGCTAATTTGCCTTACGACGTTCAATCATCATTGTTACGCGTTATTCAGGAACGTAAAATTAAACGTGTTGGTGGAAATAAAGAAATTCCAATTGATGTTCGAATAATTGTTGCCAGTAACGAAAATTTAAATGAAGCATATAAAAGAGGTAAATTCCGTGAAGATCTTTACCATCGCTTTAATGAATTTCATTTAACTGTTTCTCCTTTGCGCGAACGCAAGGAAGACATTTTAATGTATGCGAACTTTTTTCTTAAAATGGCCAACGATGAGTTGAGTAAAGACGTTGAAGAGTTCAGCGCTGAAGTTCAGGATCTTTTTGTAAAATATCCGTGGTATGGTAATTTAAGAGAAATGAAAAACGTGGTAAGAAGAACCGTTCTTTTAACAGACGGAAAGCAGGTAGAAGCTAAATCTCTTCCATTCGAAATTTCAAATTTCGCACGAACCGCCATGGCTATTTCCTATGATAAACATGATATCCCAAGCGAACACCCTGAGTTACCCGGTGAAGAAGTGAAAGAAGAAAAGCCGGATTTAAAGTCGGTAGCTCTTGGCGCCGAATACGATCTTATAATCAAAGTACTTAAAGAGGTAAACTATAACAAAAGCAAAGCAGCTAAAATTCTTAACATCGATAGAAAAACACTTTATAATAAAATGAAGGCCTACAACATGTAGCACTTATGGAACAGAGAGAAAATATTAAAGTTTTACTGGTTGAAGATGATGCTGATGATTATGTATTATTTAAGTACAGTTTAAATGAAATAAAAGTAAACACATACGAATTAACCTGGGCCAATAACTTTGATGAGGCTCTTGAACTGATAAAGAAAAAAGAGCATGATATTTATTTTTTCGATTATCTTTTGGGTGCACGAACCGGTTTAGATCTTATCCAGGAAACTGTTTCTCTTGGTATTAATGTGCCTATAATTATTTTAACTGGTCTTGGTAATCAACAAACCGATTTAAAGGCCATGGAACTGGGCGCCTCTGATTATCTGGTAAAGGGCGAGATAGACACCGAAAAACTGGAACGCAGTATACGCTATTGCATCGATCAGAACCGGATGCTTAAGAAACTTAAGGCCAGCGAAACCAAATTC
>JAOQAF010000256.1 GCA_025963735.1 Bacteroidota bacterium | reverse complement strand
GTAGTAGCACCACTTGCCGTTAAGGTTGCAGCATTTCCAGAACAAATTGTTGAAGAATTGACACTAACGGTTGGCGTAGTGTTTACTGTTACAGTGGTTGTTTTTACATCAGTACAATTATTGGATGTTCCCGTAATTGTATAAACGGTTGTTGCTGACGGTGAAGGGTTGATGATTGCAGTTGCTGCTCAGGTATTCCATGAATAGGTAGTAGCACCACTTGCCGTTAAGGTTGCAGCATTTCCAGAACAAATTGTTGAAGAATTGACACTAACGGTTGGCGTAGTGTTTACTGTTACAGTGGAAGTTTTTATGTCGGTACAGTTATTGGAAGTTCCTGTTATAGTATAAATAGTAGTTACTGAAGGGGAAGGATTGACCACATTGGTAATAGCTCCGGTATTCCACGAATAGCTTGTTGCGCCATTTGCCGTTAAGGTTGCAGAATTTCCTGAACAAATTGTTGGAGAATTTACACTAACGGTTGGTGTGTTGTTTACCGTTACAGTGGCTGTTTTAATGTTGGTACAATTTCCATTTGCACCTGTCACGGTGTAAGAGGTAGACGCCCCTGGTGTTACAGGGATACTTGCGGTATTAGCCCCGGTGTTCCATGTATAGGATGCCGCGCCTGAAGCAGTAAGTGTTGTGGTTTGGCCGCTGCAGATAGTGCTGCTGCTTAAGCTTACGGTTGGCGTAGTGTTTACTAACACCGACGCGGTATTGGTTAATACACATCCGGCACTCGTGGCGTTTACCGTATAAGTGGTAGTAACGGTTGGATTAACCGAAACACTCACACTGTTAGCCGCGTTACTCCAGGTGTAGCTCGTGGCCGCACCTGCGGTTAATGTGGCAGATTGTCCATTACAAATTGTAGCGGAATTAACGGTTATTGTTCCTCCGGAGTTTACAATCACCGAAGCGGTAGCGGAAGAAGAACATGTGCCATTGCTTCCGGTTACTGTATAAACAGTAGTTGTGGTTGGACTCACCGAAATACTTGCCGTAGGCGCGCCAGTGTTCCATAAATAATTAGTGGCTCCCGAAGCTGTGACCACAGCAGACTGGCCGGCACAAATTGTCGGTGAAGTAACAGCCACTGTAGGGCTCGTTAGAACCGAAATAACTGTTGGTACCCTGTATACTCCCGGACACACACCCGCGTACACGGTATAGGTTCCAGGGGCTGAAATAACCGATGAGGTAAAGGCAGCTCCGCTTGCCAATAAGGTTCCACCGGCTGTTGCTGTATACCAACCTATAGTACCCGTTCCTGTTGTTGATGCGTTCGCAGTAAAAGTAGTATTTACGCAAATTGTACCGGATGGTGTAGCTGTAAGGGTAGGCGTTGCATTTATTGTACTTGTACTTATCCCAGAACCTCCTTTAGTAGCTCCATTGGGAGGAAATAAATTATCTATCTGACAGTTTTCGTTTCCGGATATATAGAACATTATTCCGTTAGCTCCTCCATTAACCCAAGTAGTTACCCCCGACAATGATGTTGTGCCTATATAACCCCCTCCACCGCCTCCGCCAGGACCATAAGCCATAGCCGTTGGCCCAAAGGCAGTATATCCGGATTTCATCTGATTATTACCACCTGTGCCGCCCTTTGCAGAAAGCGTGATTGTACTAATAGTGCCGATAGAATTAATAAATATTGCGCCGCCGCCACCACCGCCGCCAGCCCCATCGCGACCATTCGCATCATTGGCAGTGGGCGTAGAAACTGAACGGGTGTTGAATCCATTTTCACCATCTGCCAATATTTGTCCTGTTCCTGATAGGGTACCAAAACTTAAAATGTTGATTAATCCCCCGCCATCGCCGCCACTCGCGCCATAGGAATCATTCTCGTCCCCTGCGCCACCTCCGCCTCCGAGGTACAATCTGCCTGTGTTATAATCTAAGGGCCGGCCTCCCATGCCCCCCTGAACCCTGCGACTATCGCCCGCCCACAACGTGCTGGCCGGTGGTGTTGTTAACGGACTTCCCGTATAATTCGAATATGTATATCCTCCTCTGCCTCCGCCTGATGACGTGACCGTCGATGAAAAACCCGGCTCAATATTCCATGCAGTAACATAACCGGCAACTGAAATATCAGGATTACCTGTTCCTTTATAAGAAGAAGTGTCACCTGCGTTCCCACCACCGCCGCCGCCAGCATTATTACTATTACCCCCGCCACCTCCGTTTGCCACCGCGCCTTTGCAATATTTTCCGTTAAACATGGCTCCGTATAAAACAGTGTCACCTGCTATGCTTTCACCTTTTAAACCTCCTTCAAGTTTACTCACATTCCCCCACGAAGTACCTCCAAAAACAGCTGCGTGCGTTTTCACGGCAGGAGAAAAGCCTCCTCTGAAGCCAAGCCCGCTAACATCGATCCGGCCAGCCGCATTAATGGTTGTGTTTCCTAAAACCTCTATTGCCACCACTCCTCCGGTGCTTCCATTCCATGGCGGGCACGTTATAGTTCCTGTAACTGTTAAGGAAAGGTATCGCGGTACGCGTACAACCTGCGCTTTGCCGCTTGAGAGGTAAGTGTACTTTAAAGGACAATCTATCGAAATAATATTGCTATTGATTGAAGCTATTTGCGCATACTCATTATTTCCGGCGTTATTATATCCTGTAATGCTTCCAAAGGCTGATGAATAAGGCTCAGGACTATTTGGATTACCCCACATATTTGTAAAACAATTAACGGCAGCTCCCTGCATTTGTATAATGTAAATAAGGTCACCAACTGAATACCCTGTTGAGCTTAACACATTCACGGTCTGGGTTCCGGCTGTGGCACTGGCACTTAAGGGCGTATACAAATTTACTATTGTGCTTGTGCCAGCTGCAATCGTTGGAGCTCCATCTTTTCCGCGCTGCGAAAATAAAAAGGAGTTTATAAAAAGAACAAAAAGAAGAATAATTTTTTTCATGATGTAATGCAGTGGACAAGTTAGTGAATTAGACAATACGTTATAAAACTTTCATAGATTCTAATGTCCGTTTAACACAAATTTTATTGGTCAAATTAAAGGATTTTAAGGTATTTTAAAGCCATATTAGAACCAGGCCCATAAATATTAATCAATTTGAGCAATCTTTTAGTGAAAAATCACTCAGGGCTGGCCTTCAAATAGTAAAGTCTAAAAAAATAAATCTTGACTTTAAATTAAAGCATGAGTTCCAATTTACTATTTCAGATAAAAACAAAACCAAATTACTTGTAAAAAGAACTGGGGATAAGATTGATTTTTACCACTGCTCATGCCATACGAAAGATTGCCGGCACATATGCGCGGCCTTGTTTTTTTTCCAGCGCCAATTGGTGGAGAATCTGGGTGCGGGCAGAAGTACATTCAAAAAATCATCATCTGTTATTGAATTTAAAATTCAATGCAATGCTATAAAAGAAATAATAAATAAGTCAGCATCACAAGGTGCTAAAATGAATGGTCCTTTCATTTTTGAAATAAGAAATTTCTTAAGGTCTAAAGCAAGCAGCTACTTTACACATCTTGCTTTCTTAAATGAATCAATGAATGTTACAAAATTAAAGAGAGAAGAGAGAGTGGAGCTAGACAGGTTACTTGAGCGTTCAAAATCTTTTTTACAGCAACAAATTATAAAAGGCCTTGATGTTAAACAAACAGAAGCCTTACTTCTAACAACGTTAAATTCTTTATCCTCAGAGAAAAAGTTTAAATCAAATTTGTTTTATTTTTTAATACCAAACATAGCCTTGATAGTAGATGATAAAAAAGAGCTGGCAAAAATAAAAACCGCACTTGCCTCCCGTGAATGGAGAGATTTATACCCGGGATCACAAAATTTAAAACTGATCGCACTGAATCATTTAATAAGGAAAGAGTTATCAATAACAGACAAGCACGCCCGAAAAAAAGAAAATATACATGCTTCAGAAGAATATGTAGCAATGGCTCAAAGAGAGTTTTTTCTTCAAAAACCAGCAAAGGCTTTTAAAATTTTACAAACCGGACTTGAAAAAATAAGCCAGAAAAAGCCGGCCAATTTTTTGAGTTATCTGGAGTACATTATTACTAAAGCAAGGGAATTAAAGAAACCGGAAAAGGAAATATTTTATACGAGGCATTTAATTATTAACGTACCGCACATAGAATCCAGCTACCTTTCAAGAATTAAAGAGTTAATGAATGAAGCAACAAGAAAAAATTATATAAACGAAATTATTAGTGTAATCAAACAATCACATCATAACACCTTTGAGAAAATTTCAGATTTGCTTATGAGTGAAAACAGGTTTGATGAATTAATAAAAGAAATAAGCAAACAAAACAACAAGTTTACTTTATTAAATGATATAGCAATTAAAAAGTTCCCTGAATTTGATGATAACCTGTTTAAGGTCTATGCCAGGCAGTTTCAAAATGCCATTGCACAGGCAACCGAAACACATTACCAGGAAAAAATCTTCAGCAATGCCATAAATTATATTGATAAATTGCCGGTTGAGGAAAGAACAGGGTTGTTAAAAGAAATTGTGAAGGGCATTAGTAAACATGGGTATATACGCAGCCGAATTCAAAAAATGTACGGAATTTAATCTTCGAGCATAAATATAGCCTCGTTAAATTCATTAACGGCTTTATTGTTTTTTTGCCTTATAGCCCTATCAAGTCCCTCTTTAAAAAAACGCAGTGCATCTGAATTTTTTAACTGAGATTCGTATAGTTTTCCTAGCTGGTAATATGCCGCAATATAATCGGGATTTAACAAAAGCGTTTTTTTAAAATGTTTCTCCGCATCAGCAAGATCAAGCTCAGAAAGGTATTCAATTCCTAAAGCGTAGGTTAAAAAAACATCGTTTGGTTCTTTTGATAATAAGTCAAGTAACATATCGATGCGACTTAGTCTGTCCATTTAATAAATTATGCTGAGGTAAATTGCTTTAAGAAACGTAGGTCGTTTTCAAAAAACAAACGAAGATCTTTTACCTGATATTTTAGCATGGCAATTCTTTCAATGCCCATTCCAAACGCGTATCCCCGGTACTTATTGTTGTCAATGCCACAATTTTCTAATACCTGTGGATCAACCATGCCACAACCCAGTATTTCTACCCAGCCGGTATGTTTACAAACGTTGCACCCCTTGCCTTTGCAAATTGTGCAGCTGATATCCATTTCGGCACTTGGTTCAGTAAAAGGAAAGTAACTCGGCCTTAAACGTATTTTTGTTTCGGCACCAAACAATTCTTTTGAAAAATATAAAAGGGTTTGCTTCAGATCGGCGAAAGAAGCTTTTTCATCAATATATAAACCTTCAATCTGGTGAAACTGGCAGTGCGCGCGCGCGCTGATGGCTTCATTTCTGTAAACCCTTCCCGGCGAAATGGTTCTGATAGGCGGTTTTTGATTTTGCATAATATGCACCTGTACGCTTGAAGTCTGAGTTCTCAATACCATTTCGGGATCAAGGTTCACATAAAAAGTATCCTGCATGTCTCGCGCCGGATGATTTTCAGGAGTATTTAAAGCTGTAAAATTATGCCAGTCATCTTCAATTTCTCTTCCGTCGCTCACTGTAAAACCAATTCGGGAGAACACTTCAATGATCTGATTTTTTACTAACGATAAAGGATGCCGACTGCCGTTCTGTAAAGTTGGAAACGGAGGCAGGGTTAGATCAACGTTCTGCTTTTGATTGGCGTTAGTTTGTGATTCAAAAGTTTCTTTTAATTCATTTATTTTTTCCTGTGCCCTGTTTTTTAATAAGTTCAGTTTTTGCCCGACTTCTTTTTTTATGTCTGATGGAACGGTTTTAAAATCATCAAATAAGATGCTTACTTCGCCTTTTTTGCTAAGCCATTTAATGCGGTATTCTTCCACCTGTTCTTTTGTGGTGGCCGCAAAGCCTTCAACTTCTTCCAGCAATTTATTTATTTTTTCGAGCATATTATGTTTGAATACTTGATAAAGTCTGTAAAAATAAACAATTTTAAAGATTAATGCAGCTTCGTCTTCTACTTATACTCATATCTTTCTTTATCCGCGCACTTGTCTTCGGACAAATTCAGAGCTACTCACTTCATGAAGGTGACACCATTAATGTAGTTGATAAAGACAGTTTGAAACAAGGTGTGTGGCGTGAATTTTATGCAGGAGGAAAATTAAAAAGTGAAGTTGTTTTTAAAAACAATAAAAAGCACGGTCTTGAAATTAGCTGGTATAACCTCAGTGGTTGTGTAAAACAGGAAACCTATTACAACAACGGGCAGTTGGACGGACCGGTGACTTATTACTCGCGTAATTGTAAAAAGGAGTATACTGAAAATTATAAAAATGGAATTAAAGAGGGACTTGAAACATCTTATCATTCAAACGGAAGAATAAAAGCGGAAGGTAATTTTAAGAAAGGAAATCTGGATGGCGTTTACAAAGTGTATAACAAAAATGGTCTGTTTAGCTTTGAAAGCCGAACCACTGCGGGCCCTGTTGAATTTGACGCTGATATAAGTGACACTGTAAGTAACAGTATTTTTAAGGTATTGAACCGGAATCCGAAGTGGAAAAAAAATATTATTGTAACAGATCTTACTTCAAGCATGTATCCGTACGCAAAGCAAATTAATACATGGCTGAAGTTGTTTTTTATGAAAGACACATCGCAGCAATATTTTGTTTTTTTTAACGACGGCGATAATAAAAGCGACGGTCAAAAAAAAATTGGAGCAACGGGAGGTATTTATATTTGTAAAGCTAAAAGCTGCGATGAGCTTGTAAATACCATGAAGCTTACCATTAAGCGCGGCGAAGGTGGTGATACTCCCGAAAACGTTGTGGAGGCCATACTTACCGGTTTAAAAAAAGTGCGAAAGCCTGATAATATTATTTTAATCGCGGATAACTGGGCTAAGGTGAGAGATATAAACTTGATCAGCAGAGTTAAGGTTCCTGTTCGTGTAATTTTATGCGGTGTTTTTGAAGGTATGGAAATTAATACCGATTATTTAAACATTGCCTACAAAACCAAAGGCTCCATTCACACCATAGAGCAGGATATCTCTGAATTGATTAATCAAAGCGCCGGAAAAAAATTTAACATCAATGGTTTCGATTATATAATTAAAAACGGAACAATACAGGCAAATTAAAATAGAAAAGTTTATTTTCTCTTTAACAAAACCACATTTTCAACGTGAGCTGTTTGTGGAAACATATCTACCGGTTGAACCTTAATAATTTGATACTGAACTTCCAATAAAGCAAGATCGCGGGCCTGGGTTGCCGGATTACAACTAACGTAAACAATCCGGTCGGGCGCTACTTTCAGCATAACCTTAATTACATCTTCATGCATTCCGGCCCGTGGAGGATCAGTAATAATAACATCAGGTTTACCATGTAGTTCAATAAAAGATTCGTTTAAAACATCTTTCATATCTCCGGCAAAAAAGGAAGTGTTTGAAATATTGTTGCTTTTGGAATTTTCAACAGCGTCCTTAATGGAATCTTCAACATACTCAACCCCAATAACTTTTTTAGCGAAGCGCGCAATAAAATTAGCAATGGTTCCGGTTCCTGTGTAAAGATCGTAAACCGTTTCGCTTCCTGTTAATTGTGCAAACTCACGGGTAATTTTATATAAATTAAAAGCCTGTTCAGAATTGGTTTGGTAAAAAGACTTGGCGCTGATCTTAAATTTTAACTCTTCCATTTCTTCGAGAATATGGTCGCGGCCATAATACGTTTTTATTTCCAGGCCCTGCAAAGTATCGTTAGCTTTATGTGAATGCGTATATAAAAGAGCGGTTATTTGTGGGAACAATTCTTTTAGATGATCAAGCAGCGCGAAGAGTTCTTTTTCGAGCCAGTCATATACGGCCACTAAAACCATTATCTCGCCCGTTGAGGTTGTTCTTATCATAACGGTTCGCAGGAAACCACCTTTGTTCCGGATGTCAAAATAGGTAATTTTATTTTTTAGGGCATATTCGCGGATGGCCAAACGAATGGAATTACTGGGTTCAGGTTGCAGATAACAATTATTAATATCAAGCACTTTATCAAACAATCCCGGGATATGAAATCCAAGAGCATTTTTATTTTCAATTACTTCCTCATTGATTATTTGCTCTGC
>JAOQAF010000218.1 GCA_025963735.1 Bacteroidota bacterium | reverse complement strand
GTTCCGTTAATCAAAGGGCTTACATATTTCAGGCCCATTAACTCAATGTTATCTCCATAAAAAGTAAAGGATTGCAACTGCGAAGCAAAGGCGCTGAAGGGTGCGGTTTTAAAGCCGGAGACGCGTGATGAAATTATTTTTTCCTGAGTTTTATTTTTGTACAGATACTTTTTTTCAGTTACAGATTCCATAAAAAACAAATAACTCTTATCAAGAAGCTTTTTGGATTTCTGATATTTAACGCTATCCTTATTATAAAAGTCTTCATCACCATTATTATCGCTTAAAGTAAAATAAGTTTTTGCGTAAGTATTACACAAATAATATTTGAAATTATTAATATCGTATTTAGGTTTATTTTTAATAACATTTCTTATAATTGGAACAGCAGGATTTTCTTTCGGTTTTATGACCACTTCAAGAAGCTTGATATCATTTGCTTGTAGCTGAATGATATTTATCTCATTTAAATTTAGGTCATGAACATTTATTGTTTTTTTAAAATACCCGATAACCTGAATTTTAACGGTAGAATCGTTTGTGCCTAACGTCAAGGAAAAGTTACCGTCAAGATCAGCAGTAGTACCCTTATTTGAATTTCCAATAGCAATAACCGCAAACGAAACCGGCTGTTTGTTTTCCGAATCAATAATTTTACCTGTTACAACTTGTGAATAACAAGAACAGCCCCAAAGAATGCTGAATATTACAGTTAAATAATATTTACTCATGGGAGCTAGCCGGCTTTTTTTTAGCGGTAATTAAAAACTCTTTCAGATAATAGGGTTCAAGGTAGGCAACGTCTTCAAAGCGCTTGTCTTTATATGCTTTATAAACCAATTTTGCCATATGTTCTGATGAAGGGTAAATTTCTTCTATAAATAATGATCCCGGCAGAGTTTGCAATATTTCGCGACACTTAGGCATTCCATCGCCGAAAAAAACAATTTTATTTTTGGCTTTAAATTTCTGAATGGTGTCCAAGTTTACAATTAACGCATTTACCGGTAAAAGTGTTTCGAGTGAGGTATTATAAACCGCGCAATAAACTTCCATTCTTCTCGCATCTATCATAGGACTTAATACGCACTCTTCATCAATATTTGCGAGTACACCCTGGGCCATAATCTGCAGCGTATCAACCGCTATTAAAGGTATGCCCAAAGCATAGGCTAACCCTTTAGCTGCGCTTACACCAATTCGTAACCCCGTGTAGGAACCCGGACCTTTACTAACGGCAATGGCATGCAGATCCTGAAATTTAATTCCCGCCTGCAACATAACCTCTTTAATAAATACGTGCAGGTTTTCGGCGTGTGTATAACCCCCGTTTACTTCTTCATAAGTGATAATTTCATCATTACGGGAAACAGAAACTGAACAAACAGTTGTTGCGGTTTCAATATTTAAAATTAAGCACACTTATTTTTCCGGTTTATAAAGATCTTCCTTCTTCACCAGCTTAACCTTGGTACCATCTTTCAGACTTTTAGAAACAGCGCTATACGGACCGGCAATAACTTCTTCTCCCTTTAAGAGACCAAATTTAATTTCAATAAAATCATTATCCTGGATACCAGTTTTAATTTCTTTTTGTTTGGCTACTCCGTTTACAAGCACAAATATTAATTCCTTAATTTTGGTTTCTTCTTTGGCAGGCTTATCAGAATTGTCATTTTTTACTGTCACTCTCCTTTCCTCATCCCCATCATGCATAACATCAAGTGAATCGTTATTTCTTGTAGTAACCGCTTGTATAGGCACTGTTATTACATTAAAAACACGGGTAGTTTGAATATCCACGCTGGCACTCATGCCTGGCCGGAATGGAACCGGATTTTTTTCATTGATCAAATATCCGTAAGATTCGCGGAGCATTCTTATTTTCACAACAAAGTTGGTTACCTGGTCAACCGAAATACCTGAACTGTTTGCCGAGTTGGCAATTTCAGTAACAATACCTTTAAACTTTTTATCCATGTAGGCATCCACTTCTATAAGCGCTGTATCATTTTTGTGTACTTTAATAATATCATTTTCGTTTACCTCGACACTTACCTCCATTTCATTTAAATTGGCAAGCCTTAGAATTTCTGTCCCCGCCATACCGCTTACGCCCACAACCCTTTCACCCTTCTCTACACTTAGTTTTGAGATGGTTCCGTCAACAGGCGCATATATAAATGTTTTTTCAAGATTTGTGTTGGCTTCTTTTAATGAAGCTTGCGTACTTTGTATGTTATATTCTCCTGCATTTACATTTGCTTCCATGGCAGATACGTTTGCCTTGGACGATTCATATTGCGCTTTGGCAGCTTCAAATTCCTGTTGTGAAATAGCAGCCTGATCAAAGAGTTTCTGGTTTCTTTTAAAAAGCGCTTCGGCATTGGCAAGATTGGCCTTGGCCTGATCTAATTGAGCTTTGGTTGTTGTTAAATTAGCTTTGGTTGTGTTAACGGTCGCGCTTACACGATCAATGGCGCTAACATATAAGTCGGGTTTAATTCTGCATAATAAATCACCTTTTTTAACCTGATCACCCTCTTTCACCTTCATTTCAGTAATCTCGCCACTTACATCACTGCTCAGTTTTAATTCGGTTTCAGGCTGAATTTTTCCGGTTGCTGAAACAATTTCAACCACATTTCTTACCACGGCTTTTTCGGTATATATTTCAATTGGCGCGTTGCCTTTTAGCACCTGCATTATAATTACACCGCCAATAACAATAACGCCAATTATAATGATCCAATAAATTTTTTTCATAAATTTTACTCCATCAAAAATAATGATTATTAACTCTTAACAAGACCAATTGAAAAATTAAATTGTTTAGAAAAATTATTTTTTAAGTCTTATTAACTCAAATTATCAATCTCCTCAAGCGTTCCACTTTTTTTCTTTCGCCGTTATGACTTACCTTTGAATGATATGTCTGATAAAATTAATTCACCTAACGCACTTATACACGAAAGCAGTCCTTATCTGCTACAACATGCATATAACCCCGTGAAATGGGTGGCCTTTAGTAAAGAAGCTTTTGAAACCGCCAAACAGGAAAACAAACTTGTTTTAATAAGCATTGGCTACAGCGCTTGCCACTGGTGCCATGTAATGGAACATGAAAGTTTTGAGGATGAAGGAATCGCAAAATTAATGAACGAACATTTCGTTAACATTAAAGTAGACCGTGAAGAAAGAAGCGACGTAGATATGCTTTATATGCAGGCTGTACAATTAATGACAGGACAAGGAGGATGGCCCTTGAATTGCTTTACCTTGCCCGACGGAAGGCCTATATATGGCGGCACTTATTTTAATAAAACGCAGTGGGCTAATTTGCTGGTTAATCTTTCTGATTTACACAAGAACGATCCGGATAAAGTAATTGAATATGCAGGAAATTTAACAGAAGGCATAAAACAATCTGAATTAATCACAACCCGGAAAACCAGTACAAATGGTATTAGCAAGGAAGTTCTGATATCATCTGTAAATAAATGGAAAGAACGATTTGATGACTCATTTGGCGGACCCGATAAATCTCCCAAATTTCCTTTACCAAATAATTACCTGTTTCTTTTAAGATATGCACTTTTAGAAAAGGATAAATATGTGCTTGATCACGTGCATTTAACCTTACTGCAAATGTCGCACGGAGGCATATACGATCAGCTTCGCGGAGGATTTTCGAGATACAGCGTAGATGTGATCTGGAAAGTGCCGCATTTTGAAAAAATGTTATATGACAATGCCCAGTTAATTTCATTGTATTGCGAGGCATACCAACATTCTCAAAACAAACTTTACAAGGAGGTAGTATATCAAACTCTTGATTTTATTGAAAAAGAATGGTACAATGAAAAAGGTTTTTTCTTTTCGGCTTACGATGCAGACAGCGAAGGCGTAGAAGGAAAATATTATGTATGGACCAAAGAAGAATTACAAAAATCGCTGAGAGAAAATTTTGAACTCTTCGCCGATTTTTACCAGGTAAATGAAGTTGGTTACTGGGAGCACGACAATTTTATTTTAATGCGCAATGAAAACGTTGCCGAAGTTGCTCTTAAATTCAATTTAAGTACAGAGGAGTTATTTCAAAAAATTGATACGTGCAGGCAGAAACTTTTAAAGGTGGCCGAAGGCAGGGTTAAGCCCGGGCTTGATGATAAAACGCTAACCGCATGGAACGGCATGATGTGCAGCGCGTTTTCAAGAGCCTATCTTACTTTTGGAGAAGAAAAATACAAGACTATTGCCATAAACTCCTTGCAGTTTATATCAACAGAATTAACGCATGATAACGGCAAACTTTACCGGACATACAAAAACGGAAAATCTAAAATCAATGGATTTCTTGATGATTATGCATTTGTGATAGAAGCGCAAATACTTGCATATATTATTACTCAAAAAGAAGAATACTTACTTCATGCTAAAC
>JAOQAF010000166.1 GCA_025963735.1 Bacteroidota bacterium | reverse complement strand
AAAAAGTGCCTGAACAAAAATAAATCCATATTTTGTTAATGGAAGTTTGCAAAACCGATTTATTAAGCCCGCTCTTATTAAGTATCATTGTATCAATTGCTCCAAACAAATAAATACCTGCTTTTTTTTATAACATTTTGTTATTTTGTTTTAGGATACATAGGCATTACTTACCATGAGGTGTGGCTAGATGAAGCACATCACTTTTTAATTGCAAAAGAAGGTGTTTCAATTGCCGACTTAATTCAAAAGACACGTTATGAGGGCCATCCGTTCTTATGGAGTTCCCTTGTGTTTATAATCACCCGTTTCACTGAAAATATTTTTTACATGCAGGTAATGAATTGCCTGATTATGACAAGTGTTTGTTTTCTGTTTTTAAAGCACAGCAGGCTTTCTTTATTAAAAAATATATTTATTCTTTGCAGTTATTTTTTTGTTTACGAGTATTTGGTTATCAGCAGGAGTTACAGTTTATTGCTTCTGGCAATATCACTTACTTTTATCTGCCTAAAAGAGCCGGACCGCACCAAAGGATTAATTGCTTCACTGCTCTTTTTACCCTTTACGCATGTGTTTGGAATTATAATTTCCATGGTGATTTGCGGGATGTTATTGATTGGAAAATTTGAAGGAAAATCTCATAAAAAGATAGTTATTATAGGGATTGTATGTGTTAATCTTATTATTCTTTGGTCTATACTAATACCTTCCGATCACTTTTTATATCAATATGATTCTGATTCCCTTTTCAGTTATAAACGTATTTCTAAAACGGCGGGCATGTTCGCAAAAGGGTTTTTACCATTACCGGATGTAACTGAAGCCATTAAATGGAATTCAAATTTTTTTACCAATAAACTCCGTTTAGCGGGTGTACTATTAGGTCTACTCGCTTTTCTAAGCCCAGTCTATTTTTTTAGAGAGCGCAAAAAAATCTTAGCCTTATATCTGATCCCTTCACTACTGATATGTGTATTCATGCATGTTTCTCCTGTTGTGATAAGTGTAAGATATTGCGGCATTCTTTACATCCTTTTTATTTATATCTATGCCTTTCTGTTTGAACCGCCAATTAAAAAATCTTTCAACAAGCCGGTCATATTTATTTGTACACTTCAATTCGTTTCCGGAATACTTATGTACTCCACAGATATTAAACAAGACTTTTCAAATTCTAAAAATGTGGCCTTCTATATTGAAAAAAACGATAAGAGTAACAAAACGGTAATCATTTCTAATTTTAGTTCTGCTCCTGCCATTGCCTGTTATATGCATAAAAAACCTTATTATGCCGAAACACACGAATACGGTACCTATTGTAAGTGGAACGCCTGGCCTTTTATTTTAAATAACTCCGAACTTACACATGAAATTAAAAAACATTTACCACCGCACGATTCACTGATACTGATACTTAACGAACATTACCTCAACGCTGATCTTCATGATACACTTATTTTCAATGATCAACGCGTTCATTATGTTCTGGCAAAAAAGTTTGAAAATGCCATGGTAAACAATGAAAATTATTCTTTGTTTTATGTGTTTATGAAGTGATCTACAACAGGGAGATTCTTATCTTTGCACTTGATTTTTAATTATGACTTACTCGCGAATAACTTTAAATAAAGGCAAAGAAACTTCTCCTCTCCGTTTTCATCCCTGGATCTTTTCAGGCGCAATAGCCAAAAAGGAACCGGGCCTTGAGGAAGGAGGGCTAGTAGAAGTTTTCTCTTCACAAAACCAATATGTAGGCACAGGTTATTACGCCAATGGAAGCATTGCCATCCGTTTAATTTCTTTTACTCAAACCGAAATTGATGAAAACTTCTGGTATGAAAAATTAAATAAAGCTTATTCATACAGAAAACAATTAAAAATTATGAATGAAAAAACAAATGTATATCGTTTGTTTTTTGGCGAAGGCGATGGCGCCTCGGGTCTGATACTTGATTATTACAATGGTCACGTTGTTTTTCAATCCCATTCGTGGGGAATATATCTTCAAAAAGAAAATATTATTTCCGCTATTAAGAAAGTGATTGGTACTGATCTAAAAAGTATTTATGATAAAAGCGCGGAGACACTTCCAAAACAATTTACCGAGCAGGTTAAAAACGGATTTTTGTTCGGAGAAGAGGAAGAGGTTATTGTAAAAGAAAATTCGCATGTGTTTAAAATTGATTTTATACGGGGACAAAAAACAGGTTTTTTTGTTGATCAGCGTGAGAACAGACTTTTACTTGCCGATTTCTGCAAAGATAAAATGGTTTTAAATACGTTTTCTTACACCGGAGGATTCTCTGTATATGCCGGCGCTGCCGGCGCCAAAACAGTTCATTCGGTAGATGTGAGTAAAACCGCTATCGAACTGTGCAATAAAAATATTGAATTGAATGGTTTTTCAAATCATGCAGGATACGCGGAAGACACCTTTGATTTTTTGAAAGATAAAAAAGGAGTTTACGATGTGATCATACTCGATCCACCGGCCTTTGCAAAAAGCAGGGACAGTAAACATAATGCTGTAATTGGATACAAACGTTTAAATGCCATGGCCCTGAAATTAATTAAGCCTAACGGTTTGCTCTTTACCTTTAGCTGCAGCGGGGTGGTAGACAAAAATCTGTTCTTTAATACCATAACAGCCGCGGCAATAGAAGCCGGGAGAAATGTAAAAGTGCTTACTTATCTTCACCAACCTGCTGATCATCCGGTTATTCCTTATTTTCCGGAAGGTGAATATTTAAAGGGAATGGTGTTGTGGGTTGAATAAAATGTAAGTTTCAGGTTAAAGGTTTGGAGTTATGAGTTTGAAGTTTCTGTTATTATTTATATAAACCCTTTAATTGTCCTGAAGCTATTATATGCCCCTCCATTGCTTTTATTAGGGTCAACTTTCCTGACGTATCCTTCAAATCAAGTTTAGTGTCGAGTGCGAAAACTTTAAAATTATAGGTATGTATCCCGTTTGGGGGACATGGTCCGTAATATTTATTTTGTTTACTGCTGTTTCGTCCCTGCACCCCCGGAGCACTGTTTTCACCAATTTTAGAAGCCGGAGGAATATTCCACATAACCCAATGGTCGAATTCGCCATTCGGTGATTTGGTATCATCCATAATAAGGGCCATGCTCACTGTATTGGCTGGCAGATCTTCTATAAGTAATTCCGGATTAATATTTGCATCGCCGCAGGTATATTTTGTTGGAATATAGTTTCCATTCGCAAAGGCCGTGCTTTTAACAGTTAAGCCATTCTTTTGAAAAATAAAAAAAGCTATAATGACCGATAGTCGTATCATGATGTAAGATTTAATAATCGTTAGATTATTCCACTCAATAACTGTGCCTTAACAAATAAATTATTTCTGATTATCAAGCAAGCTCATGTAGTCCTGCAATATAATTATCGCGCTGATTACATCCACTGTGGCCTTATTCTGTCGGTCCTTTTTCTTTACCCCGCCCATAAGCATTGTTTGATGAGCCAGTGCACTCGTAAACCGTTCGTCGAACCTGACAATTTTCTTATCAGGAAATTTTTTTTCAAGGTGCCTTACAAACGGGTCAATAAAACGGGCACTATCACTCTTTACATTTTTGAGGGTTTTCGGTTCACCCACCACAATTTCATCTACTAATTCCTTTTTAAAATAGTCTTCTAAAAAAGCGATGAGATCTTTGCTGTGAATAGTCATTAAACCACTGGCTATCATGCGCAGGTTATCTGTAACTGCCAGCCCTACTCTTTTACTGCCGTAATCTATCGCGAGGATTCTTCCCATTTGTACAAATAAAAGTACAGAATTCTAAGTATAAATACTCAAATAACAAATTGAACTTGGCTAATTTGATTTAACTTTACACCATGATCAAAAAAATTGGCCTTTTAACCTCAGGAGGTGATTCTCCCGGAATGAATGCCTGTATCAGAGCAGTAGTTAGAACCGCCATGCACTTCAATATTCAAACACTGGGTTTTATCAGAGGCTTTGAAGGATTAATTGACAATAATTTTATTGAACTTAACCGCGAAAGCGTTTCAGGTATAATTCATAAAGGCGGAACCATTTTAAAAAC
>JAOQAF010000183.1 GCA_025963735.1 Bacteroidota bacterium | reverse complement strand
ATTAAAAGATATTTTGAACCGCAGTGGTATTGACGCTACTAAAATTTCAACGCATGAAAGTTATATTAAGCCATTGATGAACTTGTTTAAGAACAGATAAAACAAATATTATTGAAATATATTAAATACATATTTACTTTTTTCATACTGCTACTTGCAAACAAGTTTATTGCTCAGGAAGTAAAAGTTAACGCTGTACTTGATTCTTCAAAAATTAGAATTGGCGAACAGGTTAAAGTGGATCTTTACCTGAACTATAATGCTAATCAGAAAGATCTTAAGATTGAATGGCCGAAGATTGGCGACACCATTACAGGCAAAGTGGAAGTGGTTTCGGTAAGCCCCATAGACACTACTATTCCCGACAAAAACAATCCGAATATCATTCAGCATCATCAGCAAATCTTTATCAGTGCGTATGACAGTGGATACTTTGCTATACCCGGCTTTAAGTTTACTTTAAATAACGACACTAATAATGTTTTATACACCGAAACCCTGATGCTTGAAGTGCACACTGTTCCTACAGACACAAGCATGAAAAAAATCAAGGATATTAAAACCGTTTTCAACGAACCCTTTAATTGGAAATGGTATATTAATTATTTGTATTGGGGAATAGGATTACTACTGTTAATACTTGCCATTATTTTAATTACCAGATATTTCACAAAACGTAATCTGCAAAAAATTGCCGAACCGGCTAAGCCAAAGATACCAGCGCACATCAACGCACTCGCCGCTCTTGAAAAAATAAAGCAAGAGCAAATTTGGAAAGAAGGGCATACAAAAGAATATTATTCTTCCATTTCAGACACCATACGCCTGTATATTGAAGAACGTTACAATGTATTTGCACTTGAAAGCACTACGGATGAAATTATGACCGCCTTCAGAACACAGGTGATTGACCCGGAAAGCAAAAACAAACTTCAGCAGCTACTTCAACTTTCAGACCTTGTTAAGTTCGCTAAAATGGAGCCGATAGAAAGTGAAAATATTTTTACATTACAAAACGCTTTTGATTTTGTTAATGGCACTAAACGTGAAGAAGTAGTTACCTTGCCGAATACAGAAATGAACCCAAATACTCCTGTTGTTTAGATGCTCAGTTATTTTAACGACATACAGTTTGCCGAAAAAAAATGGTTCTGGTTGATGTTAATTCTTCCTTTAATGATCCTTTGGTATTTTCTTCGTCTTAAAAAACGCGAAGGCGAATTAAATTACTCCTCTTTTATTTTATTGAAAGGAATCAAAACTTCGACGAAAGCCAAATTCCGCCATTCGCTTTTTATATTAAGACTGCTTGCCTTCGCGCTTATGATAGCGGCGCTTGCGCGGCCACAATCACGCAGCAGCTGGAAAAACAGTAAGACAGAAGGAATTGACATTGTTATAAGCATGGATTTATCTTTATCTATGCTCGCTAAAGATTTTAAACCTAACCGAATTGAAGTTGCCAAAGATGTAATGCTTGATTTTATTGATGCCCGCCCTAACGACCGGATTGGCCTGGTTGTATTTGGCGGTGTAGCATTCACGCAATGCCCTTTAACAAGCGATCATAAAGTTTTAAAAAATATGTTCCCTCAAATTAAGGCCGGAATGCTTGATCAGGGAACCGCAATTGGCCTTGGACTGGCAAACGCCGTGGCAAGAATTAAAGAAAGCAAAGCTAAAAGTAAAGTGATCGTATTTATAAGTGACGGAGTAAATAACGCAGGGGAAATTGCCCCTCTCACTGCCGGCGAGCTTGCAAAAACTTATGGGGTAAGGGTATATTGTATTGGTGTAGGAACAAGAGGTAAAGCTCTACAGCCCGTTGCTATTTACGCGCAGGGCGAATATGAATATGATTATGTGGATGTTGAAATTGATGAAAAAGTAATGACCGATATTTCCAATATGACAGGGGGACAATATTTCAGAGCCACCAATAAAGAAAGCTTAAAAAATATTTGCCAGGAAATAGATAAAATGGAAAAAACGATTGTGAGCGAAAAAAGCTTTACCAATAAGGCCGAACATTTTCTACCTCTTGCTATTGCAGCTGCAATTTTATTATTACTTGAATTTGTTTTGCGCTTTACAATATTTAAATCCGTTCCCTAAATGTTTAAGTTCGAACATCACATATTTTTTTACGCCTTTGCATTGATTCCATTGCTTGCATTGCTTGTTCTTATTTATTTTATTAGCCGCAAAAAGAAACTTGCGCGTCTTGGTGATCAAAAACTTATTCTTCAATTAATACCTTATGCCTCTAAACAAAAAAGAATTATTAAGGTGATTCTTTTTTTACTTGGTTTTTCCTCCTTAATTCTGGCCTTGTGTAATCTTCAGACAGGCAGTAAACTTACCGAAGTAAAACGCGAGGGCGCAGATATAATTGTTTGTATTGATGTTAGTAACAGTATGCTCGCGCAGGATCTGCAACCTAACCGTTTAACACGGGCAAAATACGCCCTTGAAAAAATGATTGACGCGCTTGAAGGCGATCGTCTTGGCCTGGTTATTTTTGCGGGAGAGGCATACGTTCAACTCCCCGTAACAACAGATTATAGCGCCGCCAAATTATTTTTAGAATCCATTGGTCCGGGCATGATCCCTGTTCAGGGAACAAATCTTGCTGCCGCGATTAATAAGGCAAGTGAATCTTTCAGCAACGATGCAGCTAAAAATAAAGCCATCATTTTAATAACCGATGGCGAAAACCACGAGTCTGAAGCTGTGGAGGCGGCTGAAGCCTGCGGAAAAAAAGGAATTATGATTAACACTATCGGAATAGGATCTCCGAACGGCGTTCCAATTCCCTTAATTGAAAATGGCGTTATTAAAGGTTACCGGAAAGATAAACAAGGGCAGACCGTTATAACAAAACTAAACACCGATCTTTTAAAAACCATTGCCGGTAAGGCTAATGGAGTGTTTGTACAGGCCAGTCAGGCTGATATTGGTTTGGGTGCGGTACTTGGCAAGATAAATGAGTTGGACAAAGCGCAGCTCGAGAACAAAATGTACACTGATTATGAAGACCAGTTCCAATGGTTTATTGGTCTTGCTCTTATTTTATTTTTTATCGAATTTTTAATCAGTGAGCGTGTTAGCGAGTGGTATAAAAAATTAAATCTTTTTCAAAATGCGGGGTAAAGTATATATTATTTATTTGGTGATTTTTGCAGTCTTACCTGGCTTGGCTCAAAAAGACGCCAAATATGTTTACCATGGCAACGAAATGTATCATAGCGGTAAAATCCCTCAGTCACTTGAATATTACAGGAACGCGCTTAAAGAAAATCCTCATAACGCAAAGGCTCACTTTAATATGGGTAATTCACTTTATAAAAATGGGATAGAAATAAAAGGAAGCAAAGAAAATTTTATTCAGGGAGGTAAAAAGGTTACTCCTGATTCGCTTGCCGGACTTGTTTTTGACGAGGCAGCACAAAGTTTTGCACAGGTAGCCAATTCCGTTTCAGATAAAGATACTTTACACAGAGCATGGCATAATATCGGAAATTGTTATTTGCAGAAAAAAGATTTTCAGCAAGCAGTTGACGCATACAAGAAGTCACTAAAATTTAACTCTAAGGATGAAGAAACAAGATATAACCTGGCTTATGCTCTAAAACATTTGCCGAAAGATAAAAAAGGTGGCGGCGGTGGCCAGAGCGAGCAAAATAAAAAACAGGAAGATAAAAAAAATCAGCCGCCTAAAAATGAAATGACAAAAGATCAGGCCGAGCAGTTATTAAAAGCATTAATGAAAGATGAAAAGAAACTGCAGGATAAACGAAAGCAAAAACAGGAAGATCCCGCCAATACAACGATTGATAAAGACTGGTAATAAATAAATTAAAAAATGCAAAGCCTTTTAAATAGAATTTTACTGACAGTTGTTTCTGTTTTCTTTGCCTTTTCACTAATGGCACAGGCAGTTTACACCCAGGTAAGCGCCAAAAAAGTACAGGTTGGAGTACCTTTCGAATGCGCCTTGGTAATAACTGTTGGTGCCACGAGCTACGCCTCTCCGGGGTTCAAAGATTTTGAAGTGGTGAGCGGCCCGTTTGAAAGCAGGATGACACAAAACATTAATGGAGTAGTGAGTTCACAAATAACCTTATCATGGGGACTTGTAGCGAGAAAAGAAGGGAAGTTTACCATTGGGCCCGCGGTTGTAAATGCAGGCACACAAAAATATGAAACTGCCCCTGTAACTATTGAGGTAACTAAAGGCGCGGCCACGCAACAAAACCCTGCGGATTTAAACAGCGGCATTAGCGTTAACGATGGAGAATTATTTATTAAAACCGTTCCTACTAAAACAAAATTATATGTAGGAGAACAATTAACCATTACACACAAACTTTTCAGCAGGTTAAGTTTGGTTGGAATGAAAAAATATGACGCACCGGTATTTGATGGATTCTGGACAAAAAAACTTGACGTTCCAAGCTCCGCTATTCAGGAGAATATTGATGGTGTAGCATATCTCACAGCTGAAGTAGAAAAGCATTTACTGTATGCCAACTCTCCCGGTAAAAAAACAATTGCCTCCATTAACCCGGTGTATGTAGTAAGAAAAGTGTCTAGTAAAAAACCAAGAAGTTTTTGGGAACAGTTTGTTAACGGTCAGCAATACGAAGACATTGAGGTAAAGGCTAAAAGTAATCCCATAACCATTGAAGTTCTTCCGTTGCCTGAAGAAGGAAAGCCTTCCAACTTTAACGGAGCGGTTGGAAAATTATCTTATAAAGTAGAAACCAATACACAAACATTAAAAGCAAACGAAGCATTTAATTTAAAAATAACAGTTTCAGGAACAGGTAATTTTCCTTTAATGGATGCGCCAAAACTTAACCTTCCCGAGTCTTTTGAATCATATGATCCTAAAATAGTTGAATCAGGCAACGCCAAGTTATTTGATTACTTGATAATTCCACGAAGCGAGGGTAATTTTACTTTAAAAAATCTTGACTTCAGTTTTTTTAATACTGAAATAAAAAAATACACCACTCTTCAATCTCCCGAAATAAATATTAAGGTTCTTCCACCCGATCCAAATAGTTCCGGAACACAGGTTTACACACCACAAAACCAGGTTAAGGAATCTGAAAATGATATCCGTTATATCAAAAAAGGAAATTTTGAACTTGCGAAAACGGAGACAGAGTTCTTTAATTCCTACACGCACATTACATTAATCATCCTTCCAATTCTATTGCTTGGCGCCGTTTTGTTAATGAGAAGAAAATACCTGAAAGCTAACAGCGATATTGTGTTGGTAAAAGAAAGAAAGGCCGCGAAGGTAGCCCGCAAACAGCTGGTAGATGCCGAAAAATTTATGAAACAAAATAATAAAGATGAGTTTTATACGGAAGTTCTTAAAGCCATAAATAATTATCTGAGCAATAAACTCAATATTCCGGTATCAGAGCTTTCGAAGGACAATATTCAAAAAACATTATTACAAAAAAATGTTGACCCGCAACATATTATTAAAGTTATTTCCACAATTGAAACAAGCGAGTATGCAAAATACGCGCCCGGTGCGGTTAGTGGTGATTTAAATGCAGTTTATAATGATACAATAAACCTTGTTACCGGCATTGAAGAGCAAATAAATAAGAAATCAGATAATAAAAAGTAAACCCTTATTAATGAAGACTCACACATTTATATTATTTATTTTCCTGATCCTTACCTCTACTTTTCTTGGAAATGACAGGCTGCAAAAAGCTGAAAAAGCATACGATTTAAAAAAATATAAAGAGGCAATTGATGATTATGAAAAACTTGTAAAGGATGGCTTCAAATCTTACCAGTTATATTTTAACCTGGGAAATGCCTATTACCGCGACAATCAATTGGGCAAAGCGATATACAATTATGAGTTAGCCAGAAAATTAAACCCTAATGATGAAGATGTCCGTATTAATTTAGGTATTGCCTCAGCCAAAACAATTGACAAAATAGATTCCAAAGAAAACTTTTTTATTAGCGCCGTAAAATCAAACCTGCTTTCATTTTTTGACACGAATGGTTGGGCATGGGTTAATATTGTTTCAGTTATTATATTATGCGTTTTTATATTTTTATTTGTAAGCGCGAAAAACATTCTTTTAAAGCGTGTGGCATTTGTACTTGTTTTTCTTTTTCTGATAGCGTCAATCAGCACCTATGTTCTGGGTTATTCTGCATTGAAATCAAAAAACGACAATAAATTTGCAATAATCACGGCAAAGGAAACCAAAATAATGAATGAACCTACAGCTTCGGCCACTTCAAAATTTGTGTTACACGAAGGAACAAAAATTCGCATTGTAGAAAACAACGGTGATTGGGTGCTTATAAAACTGGATAATGGTAATGAAGGATGGTTAAAATTACCAGATGTTGGAATAATATAAGATTGTCCCGCATTTTTACCTAAAAAAACATACCAAAAAAAATTTGAGTAAATAGTCCACGTAAATTTTTGCACAAGTTCAAGCAGTTTGTTTCATAAAAACCGCTTTAGTGCCGGTAAAAAACATCAAAACTACCTTTACTTTAAAATGAAATCAGATATATTTCCATTCTTTTTAATTAAAAATAAAATTTATTTCTATAGCTATTGCTGCTAAACATCTTCCGGCCCCTCGAAAAATTACTTTTTGAGCTACACATTTCAGCACGTCTAAAAATAATAGATTATACTAAATAAGTTTAAAAATTAATTCCGTAGAAAAGAATACGCAAAAAGATACACCGGCGAAGGCATGATTTTTAAATGCTTCCCATATAACGCGCTCTTATAAAGCCAATAAAAAATTAGTTAAGATCTCATAACAAAACGAAATAGTTTATTGCGGCTAGTACTTGTAACCAGGGAACTCCATAATTATTAAATAATAAACTATACAATGAATAATACTATTTTAGTTATTGACGATTGCCATATAATGCGGGAAACAACTTGCGAAGTTCTGAGATTAGCCAATTATAATGTTCTAACTGCAGGTGATGGTAAAGAAGGATTGGATATTATACGAAAAAATTTACCCGATTTAATTTTATGTGATATTTTAATGCCAAATCTTGACGGCTACGGTGTACTCCGCGCATTGGAAAACATTCCGGGAACTTTCCTTACACCATTTATTTTTATAAGTTCCAAAGCAAAAATAAGCGATTTTAGAAACGGCATGGATCTTGGGGCCGACGATTATCTCACCAAACCTTTTAGTGGAGATGACCTCCTCAGGATTGTTGGATCAAGATTAAAAAAGTCGCTTGCCCTTAAAGAATCATTTAAAAATACCCAAAGAGAAATTGAAAGTTTTTTCAATGGCGCAAAAACCTTAAAAGATATAAATCTTATATCGGATAAAATACCAGTTAAAAAACTGAAAAAGAAAGAGACTCTTTATTCAGAAGGCGACAAACCTAATTACGTTTATTATTTGGTTAGCGGAAAAATGAAAACCTTCAAAATAAACGAACACGGAAAAGAATATATCACTCAGATATATAAAGAAGGAGAATTTTTCGGCCATCAGGCCCTGCTTAATAATAACGAACATAAAGAATCTGCCATGAGTATTTCTAATTCAGAGATAGGTTTAATATTAAAACAAGATTTTTATCAAATTCTAAGTTCCAATACTCAAATATCTTTAAACTTCATTAAACATATTTCTGAAGATCTTGATGAAGCCAAAGAAAGATTATTACACCTGGCCTACAATTCAGGCAGAAAAAAAGTAGCGGAAGCATTGTTGCTTTTAAATACAAAATATAACCAACCCGGCGATGTTAAAGCTTTTCCGGCCAACCGTGAAAATCTGTCAGCCCTCGCGGGAATTTCACCGGAGTCGGTTAGTCGGCATATCAGTGATTTCTGTAATGAATATTTAATTCAGGTACAAAACAGTTCAATTACGATTACCAATTATCAAAAACTCAAAGGACTTAAAAATTAATTTTCTTTTTCAGCTACCTTAAAAACGAATTCCTATTATTAAAACATCATCCACCTGTTCGTAATTACCTTTCCAGGTATTAAATGTAGAAAGAATTATGTTTTTTTGTTTTTCCATACTTTCTTTATGAATGGAAAGAAGAAGCTTTTGAAAACGATTGGTATTAAATTTTTTATTATTCTCTCTACCAAACTGATGAGCATAGCCATCACTGAACAGGTATAAACAATCACCTTGCTTTAACTGAACTGAATGATTTAGTGGGGGCCCTGGCACATCTTCCTGCACACTACCAATTGTGAGACGGCAGGCTTTTACAATTTTTAATTTTTGTTCCGAAACAATGTATAGATTATTATTGGCGCCCGAGTATTCCATCACACCGGTTATTGTATCAAAAGTGCACAGTGCCATATCCATTCCATCTTTTATATCACTTTCTTTATCCTGGCGCAACGTATTTTTTATAATGGTATTAACAGAATCAAGCACTCTTGATGGTTGCGTAATGCCAAGTTCATTGATGGTTTTATTTATTGCGTTATGCCCTACAACACTCAGCAGTGCACCCGGAACTCCGTGGCCGGTGCAATCCATGACACCCACAATTATTTTATTATCATGTTTCGACACCCAGTAAAAATCTCCTGAAATAATGTCTTTGGGTTTATTCAGAATAAAATGTTCGGGCAAAATAGTGCTAACAACATCAATGGGAGGAAGGATAGCGTCAAGCAAACGTTTTGCATACTTCATGCTATCGTAAATGTCTTTATTTTTTTGATACAGGATATTGTTGGCGTCCCTTAACTCCACCGTTCGCTCTTTAATTCTTTGCTCGATGATTTCATCATGACCTTTAACCATCTTAAATAACTTTAAGATTCGATTAGAAATTTTCATTTCCGGGTATCTAATATTTAAAGTAATATTTGCCATAGGTGAAAATTTAATTATCGTGATATTCCTTTAAATCAGGGCAGTTAACATAGGCGCTTTTACGTCATCATTTTTCGTTTATGGTTAGATCTTCCGTTAATTTTGTAACGTTACCATTAATAACTGCAACCGGAAAAGCATCCGAAAAACCTTTCTTCCTAAACCGGTTAACGCCTTGCAAAGCTTGCTCAGGAGTTTTATATTCTCCTACAGTATAAATATATTTTCCATTTATTACATACTCACTCACCCGGCCACATCCTTCAAAGGCTTTGGCACATGAGGGCAAGTGGCCCGCCAGTGTCATAATCTGAATCTGGTAAATAGTGGCTGATTCATTGCGTGAACCTGTTATTCCTGACACCTTACCCATCGATTTGTTTTTTGTTCCACCCCTAATTATTGACGATGTATCAGAATAATTTTGTCGCCCGTTCTCAGGAATATTTTCTCCGCGCCTTACTTCAGTTTCTCCTGTATTCCGTACAGGTTTTGACGGACAATGCGACCTGTAATATTTTACATACTCTTTTTTAAGGTTTGCATTTACTTCATCGGTGTACCTTGACGTATAATCAAAACACATAAGTGATTCATTAAATTTTACTTCAGCTACCGGGCTTTGGAGTATTGACGCATCTATTTCTTTGATATCTTCGAACATATCAACTTCAAACCGGTAGAGATAACAAGTTAATTCTTTACTTACCCTTGTATCAATTTGAATTGTTTTGGTAATTAAACCATTTCTTGAAAAGTGCATTTGATACTGATGATTAAGAGGTAATTTAACACTTACAAAGCCTTCTTCATCTGAATAAAACACCCGTGTATTTTTATTTGTTTCGTTATATACGGCCACTCTAACGCTATCAAGCACTTTATCATACATACCGCTTAATTTGGTTATTTGTTTAACCCGGGCGTTTATCTGTAAGTAAAAAACGTTTTCTGTTTTGATGTAGGTCTGACTTACCTGGGTCTGATATTCGCTTTTCTCAACATTTACTTTTGCTGCCGTATTAAAGTATGCACAATTCAATAGCATTACCAAATGCATCATTCGTACATTTGATCTGTTAATTTTTATTCCGGCCACAAATTGAAAGGTATAATTGAACATGGCCAGTGCTGTTATATTTCTTATAGTTTTTTTCATGGTTGTGGTTTTTATAAATTAATATTAATTCAAAGTTAGACACAACATGAAGCAGAAAGAATGACCGATGCAGGTAAATTGTATTGATGTATATCAGACTTTTTAATTTATTAAGACGACAAAAAAAAACTGAAGTGTCTGCAACGCCTTACCAGTAAAGGCTTATGCAAAAAATGAATTTGGTTACAAATTAAATTTCTAAAAAAATTAAACTAACACATGCAATTATTTTTTGAATTAAGAAGTTCATCTTTATTTTGTAGTTGCTTTGGGAATTCCATTCAAAAAAAAAGCGGAAAATAATTTTCCGCTGTACACCTTTTATATTGTCTAAAAAAATTAATCAAAGTATTCCTTCATCCGGTCAAAAAACCCTTTTTCTTTTTTATCAGGATTAGGTTCAAAGTTTTTTGAAGATTTTAATTGTTCGATTGTTTTCTTTTCTTCACTGGTTAAGTGAGTTGGCGTAAACACACTGATTTCAACCAACAGATCGCCTCGACCGTATCCGTTTACGTCCGGAAGACCTTTCCCTTTTAAGCGAAGCACTTTTCCTCCCTGCGTTCCCGGGTCTATTTTAATTTTTACTTTGTTATCTACCGTTGGTATTTCCACGTTCGTGCCAAGGGCAGCGTCAGGAAAACTAATGCTTAATGAATAAATCAGATGATTTCCTTCACGTTTTAACTGTGGATGTTCTTCTTCTTCAATAGCGATTAAAAGGTCGCCATTGATTCCGCCTCTTGGGGCAGCGTTTCCTTTACCCTGCATGCTTAACTGCATTCCTTCCGCTACACCCGCCGGAATATTTATACTAATAACTTCCTCATCGCGCACAACACCGTCGCCATGACACGTATTACATTTGTCTTTAATAATTCTTCCCTCGCCGCCACAGGAAGTACATGTTGTTTGGGTTTGCATGGCTCCCAGTATGGTTTGCTGAACGCGTGTAAAAACACCGGTGCCGTTACACATTTTGCAAGTATCGTACTGTCCGCTTTTTGCACCGCTTCCACTGCAGGTTTTACAACCCACATATTTATTTACCTTAATTTTTTTCTCTACCCCGTTTGCTATTTCGTGAAGATTTAATTTAACCTTTACGCGTAAATTACTGCCTCGGTTAACCCGCCGGCCCCCGCCACCGCGGCTGCTTCCGCCAAACCCTCCGAAGGCTCCTCCAAAAATATCGCCGAACTGACTGAAAATATCATCCATGTTCATGCCGCCATGTGCACCGGCAGAATTGCCACTTACACCCGCATGTCCATATTGGTTATACCGTTGTCTTTTATCCGGATTGCTCAAAATTTCATAAGCCTCGGCTGCTTCTTTAAAATTCTCTTCCGCTTTATGATCATCCGGATTTTTATCGGGATGATATTTTATAGCAAGTTTGCGATAAGCTTTTTTAATCTCATCATCACTTGCACTCCTTGAAACACCTAGTATCTCATAATAATCTCTCTTGGCCATATTTTCTATTGTGCAACAATTACTTTCGCAAACCTGATTACTTTATCTCCTAATTTATATCCTTTTTCCACTTCATCAACAACTTTTCCTTTTTGAGAATCGTCTGCGGCCGGTACGTGCGTAATTGCTTCCATTGTATCGGCATCAAAAGTTTGTCCAATTGTTTCTAATGCAACTAATCCTTTTTGCTGAATGTTGCCCTTAAATTTATTATATATTAACTGTATGCCCTCTTTAATTGCTTTTACATCTTCAATGTTTTCGTTTGCTTTAATGGCGCGTTCAAAATCATCAACAACAGGTAGTAATGTTTTAAAAACATCTTCACCGGCAGTCTTTATAATGTCCAGCTTTTCTTTCATGGTTCTTTTGCGGTAATTATCAAATTCGGAATACAATCTCAAATAGCGATCGTTCAATTCACTTACCTTGAGCTCCAGCTCTTTATTGGAGTCCGCCTTTTCAACCTTTTCAGTATTGTCGGTATTTTCGGCAGAAGTTTCATTAGTATCGGTCTTTATGTCAGATTGCTCAGTATTCTCTAAGTTGTCCGAATTCTCTTCGGGCACGCTGTTATCCTTGTTTTTCATGATATGGGCTGTTTTATAACTTTAGTACAAAGCTATAAATCAATTATTTTGCCATAAATTTTTATTGGAAATTTTGTCAGTTTTTATACACCAAAAACTCCACTCTCCGGTTTTGTTTATGATCCTCCTCTGAGCATTCCCCCGGGGTAGGGCATGGATTGCGGGGCTGGTTCTTTCCCCTGGCCGATATTTTTATACGTGCGGGGGCAATTCCTTTTTTAAGAAAATAGTTTTTAATGGTGTTGCTTTGCCTAAGAGTAAGATCCATGGCGGCTTTGTCATCTAACTTGCTGTCGGTATGCGTTGTTATTTCAACGTTTAAGGCTTTATTTTTATGAAGAATTAAAAATATAGAATTCAGTTCACCCTCATCTTTTGGAGTTAACTCCGCGCCATTTGCTTTAAAGGTAAGGCTCTTAACCACATTTACCTGCCCTATTCCTCCGCTTAATGTTACATCATCGCTGTTCTCCGTTAGTTTATAGCTGAGTTTTGCGGGTATGTAAAAAACAAATCCGCCTTCCATGGTTTTTCCTTCCAGTATTTTTTCTCCCTTTGAAGTATAAAGGGCCAAGGGATCTGAAGTAATAATATCTGTACCATTATCAACCTTTAATATAAAATCCTGGTTCAATTTAATATCACTTAACACAAATGCACCATTATTATTTGTGGTTGTTTTAGCAAGAGAATCGCCGTAAGCATCAAATAAATAAAGCCTTCCGAATTTAAGCAGATCTGCCGGGTTGGATGACAATGCCAGGCTTCCTACAACATCCTTTTTTACCGGCTGGAAATTTTTGCGATCATCCAGCATGTCTTCAATATCTCTGATGCGTGGGTTGATTGCGATAATGGTTCCCGATTCATCAATTAAAATATCATTGGGAACAGAAGTAATATTAAATTTTTTACAAATGTCATCGTTGTATCCGCGGTAGGCGAGACCATTAATGAAGTTTGAAAGAGAATCATTTTTTATTGTTTCGCTCCATGCATTTTTATCGCTCTGAACGGCAACTGCAATTACTTCAAAACCTTCAGCGTTTTTATATAAGGCGTTTTTATAGCGTCCCGCGAGCCTGTTCAGATACTTATTATAAGCTTTGGATTTTGTTACGGTACTGCTCCAAAAATGCACCAAAACAATTCTGCTTAGATACGGCATTGCAAAACTCTGGGATGTATTCTGTTGCAACGTTAACATAAAGGAGGGGGCCTTGTCTCCCGGTTTTAAAGGTGACACGGGAGTTTGCCCACATACAAGCAGGGTAAGAACAGTAAATATCAAGCAAGCTTTTTGCTTCATTTAATAACTAATTTTTCAAGTTCCTCATTCAATGCTTCCCCTCTTAAATCCTTTGCTACAATTACGCCCTGCTCATTAATTAAAACGTTTGTCGGTATTCCTAAAATATTATATTTAGCAACCACTTCACTGTTCCACATCTTTAAATCACTCACATGATACGGCCACACCAGGCCGTCTTTTTCAATCGCCTGTTTCCAGTTATTTTTATTCATATCAAGTGATACACTGTAAACAGTAAATCCTTTTCCGCCCTTAAATTTTTTGTCTTTATATGTGTTGTATGCTTTTACCACTGTGGGATTTTCATAACGACACGGACCGCACCAGCTTGCCCAGAAATCAATTAAAACCAATTTATTTTTAATGGAGGAAAGAGTTATTAAACTGTCATTAAAGTTTTTGAAAGAAATTTCCGGCGCTTTATTGCCTAAACCCAGCCCAACAGTTGGTTCGGCTTGCACCGGTTTATTAGCGGTGCTGGTTACATCCTTATTTTTAATTCCACCAGACTCCTGTTTATGGCTTTTGCAGGAAAGGATAACCACACCAAAGGCAATACAATAGGTCAGAATTTTCATTGATGTTTACGTATAATTTGAGCCCCAATGGCGTTCAACCGGCCGTCAATATTCTGATAACCGCGATCTATCTGATTGATGTTGTAAATAACACTTTTTCCTTTCGCGCTCATGGCTGCTATTAATAAGGCAACGCCGGCACGAATATCAGGACTGGCCATTTGTATGGCGCGCAGCTGCACTTTCCGGTCAAGTCCCATGATGTTGGCGCGGTGCGGATCACACAGGATTATTTTAGCGCCCATGTCTATGAGCTTATCAACAAAGAACAAGCGGCTCTCGAACATTTTTTGATGGATTAATACATTTCCTCTTGCCTGTATGGCCGTAACAAGGGCTATACTGATTAAATCAGGCGTAAACCCCGGCCATATGGCGTCGCTAACCGTTAGTATAGAGCCATCAATAAAAGTATCTATTTCGTAATGTTCCTGCTCCGGAATAAAAATATCATCACCCCTTCGTTCCATCGCAATTCCCAGTCTTCCGAAGATGGTAGGAATTATCCCAAGGTTATCATAACTCACATCTTTAATGGTTATTTCCGACTGCGTTACTGCCGCCATTCCGATAAAGGAGCCTATTTCAATCATGTCAGGCAACATGCGATGCGTGGTGCCCCTGAGTTCTTTAACGCCTTCTATTGTTAAAAGGTTTGATCCTACTCCTCCTATTTTAGCACCCATGCGATTAAGCATTTTGCAAAGCTGCTGTAAATAAGGTTCGCAGGCAGCATTGTAAATAGTAGTCACCCCTTCTGCCAGTACTGCCGCCATAACAATGTTAGCTGTACCTGTAACAGAAGCCTCATCGAGCAACATGTAGGCGCCACGCAGGTTTTTTCCTTCTACTTCAAATATTTCGCTTTCCTGATTATAGTTAAATTTTGCACCCAGGGCCTCAAAGCCCATAAAGTGAGTGTCTACTCTTCTTCTGCCAATCTTGTCTCCTCCCGGTTTTGGCATATATGCTTTTCCGAACCTGGTTAGCATAGGACCAACAATCATCATGCTTCCCCTTAAGCCTCCACCTTTCTTTTTAAATTCGGGGGATACCAAATAATCAACATTTACATCATCTGCCTGAAAAGTATATTCTTCATGACCGCTTTTTTCAACCTTAACGCCCAGATCAGAAAGCAATTCAATAAGTTTATTAATGTCTACAATGTTTGGTATGTTGCCAATAACAACTTTTTCCTTCGTTAACAAAACAGCGCATAATATCTGCAAGGCTTCATTTTTTGCGCCTTGCGGAATAATATCTCCCTTTAATTTGTGCCCGCCGTGTACTTCAAAAATTGCCATAAAGACCTTTTAGTATTTTCTACTGTTGTTGTTATTATTATTTTTATTATGCTTATGATGCCCGCCCTTGTGTTTATTGTTTTTATGGAAAAACTTTTTGGTGGCCGGGCCTCTGAGTTCCTGGTGCGAGCCAAGAGACACATTTTCATCGAGCTTTAATTCGCCGCCCGATAATTCTGCAAGGTTTTTCAAAATAACGTCATCTGTAATACTGTCTTTATTCCAGTTATTATATGACTTTTTTAAATGATTGGCTATTTGCCTGGTTAACTCGCTACGTTCAGCCCCCATCGGAAGCTCTTTGGCTTTACGGATAATTTCCTCAATGGTTTTTCCATAATGTTTATACCTTATTTTACCTTTCGGATACTCCAGTACTTTTGGCTTTTCTTTAAAGGTTTCCGCGCTTGGTATGGGGTACGGACTATCAACATCCAATTTAAATTGAGAAATTATAAATAAATGATCCCATAGTTTATGCGTGTAATCAGAAACGTCGCGCAAATGCGGATTCAACTGACCCATCACCTGAATAATTGCCTTTGCGCAAAGATTTCTTTCTGAACGTTCTTTTATGGTACAGCAAAACTCTATCATTCCCTGGATATTCCTGCCGTACTCGGGAATTATCATCCTGTCTAACTGTGTGTTATATTCCATGTTCTTCACAGGATAAATATACTTAAAATAGAAGCTCTCTTTTTGGTTAATATTAATTTAATCACCAAAGGCTTGTTAGTAACCAAAGGCGTGGCTCTTTATCGGGCGAGTAAAAGGTTATTGAATGATCATTAATTAATCGGCATAAATATGAAGTTGAGCGAAAAACTTTACAATTAGGTGAAAAATCTTGGATAATTACTTATAACGATGTATCTTTGCACCCCGTTTTTTCTTTCATGCTAAGCACATTTTCTTTGTTTAAATTAATTTTTTAATAAAAATGAAAATTAATTTGGAGAATGAGAAAAGAGTATGTACTTTTGCACCCCGTTTTGGAAGTGTTGAAAGAAAAAGAGTGAAAAGACGGAGTTTCGGTAACGACCGGAACAGGATTAAAAAGTTGAAAATTTAAAGGTTTGATGATTAGTATTAAAAACTAATAACTCATCATTAATCACTAAATATAAAGACGTTCATTGACAAGATTGATAAACAAAAATGAAAACAAGTGATAAGGGCTTGAGCGATGCGATATCGTCTTAAGCAATATTAAAGAGAATCACACATGCTAGGTAAGTTTGATTTAAGATTTGAGATGTAAGAAGTTTACTTCTAAAATCTAAGATCTTCGGTCTCATTTATCAAGTTACCCTGAGGGATGAGTTTAACAGACATATAATAACATTCCTAGATTAATTTCTAAATAGAAAGAATCGAGCTGACTGGAACCATAACTATTATCGAAGTACATGATTTTAGATTACCAGTTAGAAGGAATCAAACTTTTTTTTACAATGGAGAGTTTGATCCTGGCTCAGGATGAACGCTAGCGGCAGGCTTAATACATGCAAGTCGAGGGGCAGCGGGAGTAGCAATACTTGCCGGCGACCGGCGCACGGGTGCGTAACACGTATACAATCTGCCTCCAACATGGGGATAGCCCGGAGAAATTCGGATTAATACCCAGTAACAAATTTTATGGCATCATAAGATTTTGAAAGCTACGGCGGTTGGAGATGAGTATGCGTCTGATTAGCTAGTAGGTGAGGTAACGGCTCACCTAGGCAACGATCAGTAGGGGATCTGAGAGGACTACCCCCCACACTGGTACTGAGACACGGACCAGACTCCTACGGGAGGCAGCAGTAAGGAATATTGGACAATGCCCGCAAGGGTGATCCAGCCATGCCGCGTGCAGGAAGACGGCCCTATGGGTTGTAAACTGCTTTTGAACAAGAGAAAACCCCTTTACGTGTAAAGGGCTGATAGTATTGTTAGAATAAGCATCGGCTAACTTCGTGCCAGCAGCCGCGGTAAGACGAAGGATGCAAGCGTTATCCGGATTCATTGGGTTTAAAGGGTGCGTAGGCGGCCCGATAAGTCAGTGGTGAAAGCCTGTTGCTTAACAACAGAACTGCCATTGATACTGTCGGGCTTGAGTACAGTTGCTGTGGGCGGAATATGACATGTAGTGGTGAAATACATAGAGATGTCATAGAACACCGATTGCGAAGGCAGCTCACAAAACTGTAACTGACGCTGAGGCACGAAAGTGCGGGGATCAAACAGGATTAGATACCCTGGTAGTCCGCACTGTAAACGATGATTACTCGCTGCTAGAGGGCAACTTTTAGTGGCTTAGCGAAAGCGATAAGTAATCCACCTGGGGAGTACGCCGGCAACGGTGAAACTCAAAGGAATTGACGGGGGCCCGCACAAGCGGAGGAGCATGTGGTTTAATTCGATGATACGCGAGGAACCTTACCAGGGCTTGAAAGTTAAGGAATGATTTTGAAAGAAGTCAGTCAGCAATGACCTAAAACTAGGTGCTGCATGGCTGTCGTCAGCTCGTGCCGTGAGGTGTTGGGTTAAGTCCCGCAACGAGCGCAACCCCTACCATTAGTTGCCAGCGAGTCATGTCGGGGACTCTAGTGGAACTGCCCGCGCAAGCGGTGAGGAAGGTGGGGATGACGTCAAGTCATCACGGCCCTTACGTCCTGGGCTACACACGTGCTACAATGGCTATTACAGAGGGCCGCTACATAGTAATATGATGCAAATCTTCAAAAATAGTCTCAGTTCGGATTGAGGTCTGCAACTCGACCTCATGAAGCTGGATTCGCTAGTAATCGCGCATCAGCAATGGCGCGGTGAATACGTTCCCGGGCCTTGTACACACCGCCCGTCAAGCCATGAAAGCTGGGAGTATTTAAAGTCGGTTGCCGCAAGGCGCCGCCTAGAGTAAAACCGGTGATTGGGGCTAAGTCGTAACAAGGTAGCCGTACCGGAAGGTGCGGCTGGAACACCTCCTTTCTGGAGCTATCCCTCACTTTAAAGGGTGAGTAAATTGTGTGGTCCTCTTTATTATTTTTTGAGTTAATGAGTCATTTATTTTTAGAGGTATAAATTCTAAAAATCAAGAAATCAAAAATTCAAAACCTTACCAACTGTTTTCATTTATGTTTATTAATTTTAAAAAAAGAGAATTGAAAAATTAGCCTGAACTAACCCAATTAAAAGCCGGGTAGGCTTAAAGCCACTGAAGGCAAGGATGGTTTCTAGTTTTGAATTATGAGTTTTTAATAGTACAATCATTAAAAACAAGTCACTAAAAAACTAAAAACTGCATAAAGTCCCGTAGCTCAGTTGGTTAGAGCACTACACTGATAATGTAGGGGTCAGCGGTTCAAATCCGCTCGGGACTACAAAAGCTAAACTTTGGGGGATTAGCTCAGCTGGCTAGAGCACCTGCCTTGCACGCAGGGGGTCATCGGTTCGACTCCGATATTCTCCACAAAACAACTTCTTTACAACGGTAAAGATTTTAAAGGTAAAATTGAAATAAAAAGAACTACAAGAAGAAAATGGCTCAATGGCAGAGCTTCTTAAAAGGAAAAGAAATTTAACTTTTAAAGAACACACCGGTTCGAATCCGGATTCTATCACGCTTTGATTTAAGAATCAAGGAAGGAAGATTTTAAGAAGGTTAAACTTCTCTCACTTCATACTTCTAAGATCTCACTTCAAATACGTTCATTGACATATTGGAAAAGACACGAGATTCAAATGTTTGACTACTGTAAAGTAGAAAAAACAAATGAACAACAGATAGACTTTTATTAAGTTAAAAGATCTAGAATGTAAATAAAATGGATAGAAACCATTTAAAAAAACGAAGTTCTTGGCATACGGAGCAAAAGCTGTATGACCGCGCTACCCTGAGGTATTCAATTACATCGGGGTGCAAAGAAGAAAGTAAATAAGGGCGCATGGAGGATGCCTTGGGTCTTAGAGGCGATGAAGGACGTGATAAGCTGCGATAAGCTTGGGGGATTGGCAAATACAATTTGATCCCAAGATTTCCGAATGGGGCAACCCGTTATGTTGAAGACATAACACCTAGCAATAGGAGCAAACCTGCTGAACTGAAACATCTAAGTAAGCAGAGGAGAAGAAAACAATTTAGTGATTGCGCAAGTAGTGGCGAGCGAACGCGTATTAGCCCAAACCGATCTGATTACGGTCAGGTCGGGGTTGTAGGACTACAATGTGGACTTAAGTTATATAATAGAACAGGTTTGGAAAGGCCGACCATAGAGGGTGATAGTCCCGTATATGACATGTAATTTATACCTAGTAGTATCCTGAGTACTGCGGGGTCGGAGACGCCCTGTAGGAATCTGCCAGCACCATCTGGTAAGGCTAAATACTCCTAAGACACCGATAGTGAACTAGTACTGTGAAGGAAAGGTGAAAAGAACCGCGAACAGCGGAGTGAAATAGATCCTGAAACCGTGCGCTTACAAGCGGTCGGAGCCCTTTAGTGGGGTGACGGCGTGCCTTTTGCATAATGAGCCTACGAGTTGCTCTTTACTGGCAAGGTTAAGAACTTAAGGTTCGTCAACCGAAGCGAAAGCGAGTCTGAATAGGGCGCATAGTCAGTAGAGGCAGACGCGAAACCTTGTGATCTACCCATGGTCAGGATGAAGTTCCGTTAACCCGGAATGGAGGTCCGAACCGATAAGCGTTGAAAAGCTTCCGGATGAACTGTGGGTAGGGGTGAAAGGCTAATCAAACTGGGAAATAGCTCGTACTCCCCGAAATGCCTTTAGGGGCAGCGTAGAGGTTTAGTCTTATAGAGGTAGAGCTACTGATTGGATGCGGGGGAAGCGATTCCTACCAAGTCCTGACAAACTCCGAATGCTATAAGATATACTCTGCAGTGAGCCCATGGGTGCTAAGGCCCATGGACGAGAGAGGGAGAACTCAGACCAACAGCTAAGGTCCCAAAATCTAGTCTAAGTTGATATAACGTGGTCCGACTGCATTGACAGCCAGGATGTTTGCTTGGAAGCAGCCATTCATTTAAAGAGTGCGTAACAGCTCACTGGTCGAGCGGTTGGGCGTGGATGATACTCGGGCATCAAGACTAGTACCGAAGCTTTGGATTTAACATGAATAATGTTATCTGGTAGGGGAGCATTCTAACTGCGTTGAAGAAGTTGCGTAAGCGCTATTGGAGCGGTTAGAAAAGCAAATGTAGGCATAAGTAACGATAAAACAGGCGAGAAACCTGTTCGCCGATAGACTAAGGTTTCCTGAACAACGATAATCGATTCAGGGTTAGTCGGGTCCTAAGGCGAATCCGAAGGGAGTAGTCGATGGACAACTGGTTAATATTCCAGTACTAATACCACTGCGATGGAGAGACGAAAAAACGTAAACGCGACGCACTGACGGAATAGTGCGTTTAAGACCGTAGGGCTTTTTTTGGTAGGTAAATCCGCCAGAATTCTGAAAGTTGAAAGTACCTTGAGTCGTCAGACAAGAGGATATGCGTCCAAGTATGTTTCCGAGAAAAACTTCTAAGCTTCAGGTGAGTATTACCCGTACCGCAAACCGACACAGGTAGTCAAGTAGAATATACTAAGGCGCTCGAGTGATCCGTGGCTAAGGAACTAGGCAAATTAACCCTGTAACTTCGGGATAAAGGGTGCCTCTCGCAAGAGAGGCCGCAGAGAAATGGCGGTGGCGACTGTTTAACAAAAACACAGGGCTTTGCGAAATCGAAAGATGAAGTATAAGGCCTGACACCTGCCCGGTGCTGGAAGGTTAAGAGGAGAGGTTAGTCGCAAGACGAAGCTTTGAATTGAAGCCCCAGTAAACGGCGGCCGTAACTATAACGGTCCTAAGGTAGCGAAATTCCTTGTCGGGTAAGTTCCGACCTTCACGAATGGTGTAACTATCTCCGCTCTGTCTCATCCACGAGCTCGGTGTAATTGTGGTATCAGTGAAGACGCTGATTACCCGCAACGGGACGGAAAGACCCCATGCACCTTTACTATAGTTTAACATTGATTTCGGGTAAGTGATGTGTAGGATAGGTGGGAGGCTTTGAAGCAGTGGCGCTAGCCATTGTGGAGCCAATGTTGAAATACCACCCTTTACTTACTTGGAGTCTAACTTCGAAAGAAGGACATTGTTTGATGGGTAGTTTGACTGGGGTGGTCGCCTCCGAAAGGGTATCGGAGGCTTTCAAAGGTCCGCTCAGTACGCTTGGTAACCGTACGTAGAGTGCAATAGCATAAGCGGGCTTGACTGTGAGGCCGACAAGCCAAGCAGGTACGAAAGTAGGATATAGTGATCCGGTGGTTCCGTATGGAAGGGCCATCGCTCATAGGATAAAAGGTACGCTGGGGATAACAGGCTGATCCCTCCCAAGAGCTCATATCGACGGGGGGGTTTGGCACCTCGATGTCGGCTCGTCACATCCTGGGGCTGGAGAAGGTCCCAAGGGTTCGGCTGTTCGCCGATTAAAGTGGCACGCGAGCTGGGTTCAGAACGTCGCGAGACAGTTCGGTCCCTATCTGTTGTGGGCGTAGGAA
>JAOQAF010000175.1 GCA_025963735.1 Bacteroidota bacterium | reverse complement strand
ATTTATAATGCGGTATTCGCGCGGAATGGTAGATGAGGTAAATGCATCAATGATGTAGTCGCCTTTAGGGCTAAGGGTAGCCGCATGGAAACCGTTATCTTTTGTTATGCGGGTGGTTTTTGCCGATTTTAAATTAACGGAGTAAAAATCCTGATTAACCGGAGATTGATCATTACCATGAAAAAATAAATTTTCACCTTTTTCATCAAAGCCCGAAACATCCTTTACCTCCCAGTTTCCTTTTGTAAGCTGCTTCACAAGATTTCCTTTAATGGAATACAGATATAAATGATTGTAGCCATCGCGTCTGCTTTGCCAGATAAATTTTGTTGAATCGTTTTTTACAAACAACATCGGGTGTAAAGGTTCGGCATATTTTTCATCTTTCTCTTCAAATAAAGTACGCGTGAAATTACCACTTGCAACATCGTATTCATTCACTTTAAAATGATTTTGTTCCCGGTTTAATATTACCACGTATATGTTCTTTTCATCCGGGCTCCAGGCAATGTTGGTCAGGTATTGATCTTTAGGACCTTCTGTTTTTAAGTAAACGGTAGATTTTTTTGCAAGATCATAAATGCCAATTGTAACATAATGACTTTTTTCGCCGGCCATCGGATATTTAATATTTTCATTTTTTGCAGGATAAACCGACCAGTCAATAATAGGATAGTCGGCAACGTCACTTTGATCCATCCTGTAAAAACCAAGAAGGTTGCCCTTTGGGCTCCAGTAAGTGCCTTTATTGATTCCAAACTCATCGCGGTGAACACTTTTACCATACACCAGCGTATACGAGCCGTCTTTTGTTATCTGTTCCGTATTTCCATCCTTCGAAACAAATAAATTATGGTCTTTCACATAGGTGTAAATATTTCCTTTTTTAAATTCATCGAGCGCTTCAAGCGTGTTATCCGCTTTTTTACGATCACTTTCTGTAATTGTTTTTTTACTGATGGAATAAAGTCCCTCGCCTTTTTTATTTGAAAAATAAAATTGATCCTGATCTTTAAAAGATAAGCCATTGAGAGTTGAGAGAGTGTCCTGCGAGGTGTTTATTAAAACCTTGTTGAATTCGGTAAGATCTATAATGCTTGTAGATTTGCCATCTTCATTATTTGCCATTTTTAAAATATTATTTTCAACATAAGCGAACGTTTTGCTTTGCGGAATGAACACAACAGGAAGGCGTTTTGGTGCCAGTGTGCTTCTGCCTTTTAATACCGCGTCTTGTATAGTTAGTAATTTGTTTTGCGCTAAAAATGGCGATGAAATTAATAATGCCGATAAAAAATAATTTATTCTGTTCATGTTATTTAAATGCTTTACTTATTTCGTTTATTAAATGAATGTTGTTTTCAAGCGCGTTGCCTACCACAACCATGTTGGCCCCCGCTTTTATTAGAGCCTCCGCCTTTTCCCTTGTATCAATACCTCCACCGGCAATAACAGGAATGGATACGTTTTGTTTTACTTTTTTTACAAGCGCAGCTGAAATACTTTTTTTTGTTCCGCTGCCCGCTTCCAAATATATTGCTTTAAAGCCCAACTGCTCTCCCGCCAATGAGGTGATAATTATTTTTCCGACATCCGACGGGGAAAGTGGTTCGGTTTTGGTAATTTTTTGAGTTGTTGATTTAAAGCCTTCCCCTATCAGGAGATATGCCGTTGGCAAATAATTTAACTTCATTTTTTTGATGATGGGAGCGGCCCTCAAATGTTTTTCAATAAGATATTCGGGGTTACGGCCTGAGAGCAAACTGAGAAGCAATAAACCATCGGCGTTTTTTGACAACTGAGTTTCATCGCCCGGAAACAGGATAACCGGTAAGGAAGATATTTTTTTTATTCGGCTAACGGTTTGCGGCACACTACTGCTTTTTTTGAGCCGGCTGCCTCCTACAAGAAAACACGACACCTTATTTTTACGAGCCAGTTTAATTAATTCAGGATCAAACTTATCAGGATCAACAAGCACAGCCAGTGAGGGCTTTGAACTATTAAGGGAATTTATAAACGTATTAAACTTCATTCAACGTATAAACTAATATATAATCTCCATGCCTTTCCTTTTTAAGAAGATATCTTTTTTTTAACTTTTCAATTTTTAAATTTCCATAAAACACATCGCTTTTTTTGTCAAATTTTTCTATGAACATGTCTTTGGAAAAATCGACTTTTTTTAGTCCGTATGTTTTATAAATAGCCTCTTTGGCTGCCCACAGAATTGTAAGGATTTCGGTATCATTACTGGCATAGTCAAGCTCTTCGGGGCTTAAAAACCTTTGCTGGATGTTTTTTACTTTCTCACGGATTAATTCAACATCCACCCCCGCGGTTTCTTTTTCATTTACTAAAATCACCAGTTTGTCGTGTGAATGCGAAATTGAAATATGAGCCGTTGTTCCATGCAAAAAGGGCTTTCTTTCATCGGTATATCTTAGTTCAAAAGAAGTATCTTTAAAAAGCTTTTTTAACAAAAGTTCAGTGCCTTCTGTTTCCGATTGTCGCTTTACAAAAATACCTTTTGCCTCCGAGAAGGCTGTCAGATCAAGCATTCCAAGCCTTATGTATTCGTTTATGGTTTGAATGTTAATCAAAGCTTGGGATTTGAAAATTACAAACTTATAACTTATCTTTGTAATCCATTAAAATTTAAATTAAAAACAAAAATAACATGGCTACAGCAACAGCAACAAAATTCATTAAAAGCAAGGTTAAAGATATGTCTTTAGCTGAGTGGGGCAGAAAAGAAATAAAACTGGCGGAAGAAGAGATGCCGGGCTTAATGAGCCTTCGTAAGGAATACGGTTCGAGCCAGCCTTTAAAAGGGGCGCGTATTGCAGGTTGTTTACACATGACTATTCAAACAGCGGTTTTAATTGAAACATTAACAGCTTTAGGCGCTGAGGTTACCTGGAGCTCTTGCAATATTTTTTCTACACAGGATCATGCTGCTGCCGCTATTGCTGCTGCCGGCATTCAGGTATATGCATGGAAAGGCATGACCGCAGAAGAGTTTGACTGGTGCATTGAACAAACATTATGGTTTGGCGAAGACCGCAAGCCATTAAATATGATTTTAGATGACGGTGGCGATTTAACTAATTTAGTATTTGACAAATACCCGGAGTTAGCTGCAGGAATAAAAGGATTATCGGAAGAAACTACTACAGGGGTACACCGCTTACATGAACGCATGAAAAACGGAACTTTATTGGTGCCTGCGATTAACATTAACGACTCTGTTACTAAATCAAAATTTGATAATAAATATGGTTGCCGTGAAAGTTTAGTAGACGCGATTCGTCGTGCTACTGACGTGATGATGGCCGGTAAAGTTGCTGTTGTTGCGGGTTACGGAGATGTTGGAAAAGGTTCTGCACAATCATTATCATCACAAGGTGTGCGTGTAACTGTTACAGAGATCGATCCAATATGCGCTTTACAAGCTGCAATGGACGGATATGAAGTAAAGAAAATGGACGACGCCGTTAAGAAAGCAGATATTATTGTTACAACTACCGGAAATAAAGACATCGTTGTTGGTCGTCATTTCGAAAGCATGAAACATGGCGCGATCGTTTGTAACATTGGTCACTTTGACACTGAAATTGATATGGCCTGGTTAAATAAAAATTATGGTTCTACTAAAGACACCATTAAACCACAAGTTGACCAATACACAATTAAAGGGAAAAACATTATTGTGTTAGCCGAAGGCCGTTTAGTTAACTTAGGTTGCGCAACCGGTCATCCAAGTTTTGTAATGAGTAATTCATTTACCAACCAAACTCTTGCTCAATTAGAATTGTGGACCAATACAGCGGCTTACGAAAAGAAAGTATACACACTTCCTAAAATATTGGATGAGAAAGTAGCACGTTTACACTTATCTAAAATTGGTGTTGAACTGGATACGTTATCTAAAGATCAGGCTGATTACATCGGCGTAAAAGTTGAAGGTCCGTTTAAAAGCGAAGCTTACAGATACTAAAATTCAGATTTTAGAAGTAAGATTTTAAACTTAAACTCCGGGCCTTAATTGGTTCGGGGTTTTTTATTGAGGGAAATAATCCGCGTGTTTAATTAGAGTGATCAATTAAAAACCTTCCTTAATTCCATCAATGCGGCACGCATTTTGGTTTTAACTGTGCCTAAAGGAATTCCAAGTTCTTTCGATATTTCATCTTGTGTTAAACCGTTATAATACGCCAATTCAATAATGTTTTTATATTCCGGTTTCAGCGCGCTGAGGCTTTGTTTCAGTCCAATATGATCAATATTTTGACGGGGGCTTTCGAGTGCGTTTATAGCTTTTGCGTTTTGTTCAACACTTTGCGTTTGATGCTTTACATGCTTTGATTTTAACTTATCAAGTGCAGTATTGCGGGCAACATTGAGCATCCAGGTAAACAATCTCCCTTTGGTAGCATCATATGTTGCAAAGCTGTTCCAAATTTTAACAAATGTATCCTGAAGCACATCTTCGGCAAGTTCCTGAGAATTTAAAATCTTTTTCGCAATGCCAAATAATTCATGCGAATAATTATCATATAAATACTCAAAGGCGTCGCTTTCCCTGGCTTTTAAAGATGCAATGAGTTCTTCCTCCGGTATAATATTAGCCCTGGCTTTGTTCAAATGAAAGTATATACAAGTAGACGAATAAAATTTCATTTACTTGCAGAATTAATGAATAATTTGTTAAAAAACTAAATTCATTTTGCTGGGCAGTTCATTTGGCTCAATACTTTGAACCTGTACTATTTCTTTTATTGTTTTAAGGTGTTCAATAATTTTGAACTGAAATAAATGCAAATCCTCGCCTTTTAAAATTAAAAAGTAATCGGTTTTAGGTAGCTCTTTTACCAGTTTGGTGCTTTCTTCAACATTTAGATCGGCAAAAAGATCGTTACCCGCCGTCCATTCATTGGTGCTGCTTTCCAGGTTACTGTTGTTTGGAATTAAAAAATATTCAAGTCCCATTTCCTCGCTCACATATCTGAAAAGCGAAAAATTAAATAGTTTTCCTCCTTTTAAATTGTATGGAATATTGTCGCTTAACGCTAAATCAATGTTAAGTGCGTTATTAATATAAGAAACCACGGAATATTGATTATCGGCGCAGGTTATACCAACCAATACAAAATCAAGATCGTCGGGATTGCTATTTAATACATGTTTACCCATTAAGGCGCGAGTTGTTCGAGAGTTAGCTGTGCAGCCTTTTGCTCTGCCACTTTTTTACTGTAATTTTCAAAAAGAACGTGCGGCCTGTCGTTAATAAACACCTGAACTGCGTATAGTTTGTTGGCGCCATCTTTTTTTTCTTCCATCAGGCGGTATTCAAGTTTGAGTTTATTTTTCTGGCAATAAATCTGAAGCTGACTTTTATAATCTTCGTTAGTATTTACAAGCTCCTCAACATCTACATGAAGTTTAATAATTTTTTTTATAACAAACTTTTTTGTTTTGTCATACCCTTTGTCGATATAAGCCGCGCCAATAAAGGCCTCAAAAGCATCGCCATACGCGCTCGACTTCGCCTTCTCATCTTTACTTAAACTTGTTTTTAAAAAATGATTGAAACCAAACTTAAGGGCCAGGTTTTTTAAACTTTGTCCGTTAACTATTTTACTTCGCAGTTGAGTTAAAAAACCTTCATCTTTGTATGGATAGATTTTAAAAATGTAATCGGCTACAATAGCTCCAAGCACAGCATCTCCAAGAAACTCTAACCGTTCGTTACTTACCGCGCCGTCGCCACCACCTTTTTTGGCGGAAACACTGCTGTGAGAAAAAGCCTGGTGATATAAAGCGATATTGCCCGGATTAAAGCCGGTGGTTGTTTTAACCCATTTCTTGAATTCTTTATCGCTCTTAGAATTAGAAAAATTCAACTGCGACAAAAAACGTTTCAATGGTAAAAAATTTTAATTATATTTTTTAATTACTACTGCGGCATTGTGACCGCCAAACCCAAATGTATTGCTGATTGCCGCGTCTACATTACGACGCTGCATCTTATTAAAGGTAAGGTTTAGTTTTGGATCTAACTCAGGATCGGGTGTTGAGTTATTAATTGTAGGAGGTATAATTCCGTTTTTAACAGCAAGAATGGTTGCAATGGCTTCAATGGCCCCTGCAGCGCCCAATAAATGCCCCGTCATGCTTTTAGTAGAGCTGATGTTCATTTTATACGCGTGCTCGCCAAAAACGTTTGTAATGGCTTTTAATTCGGCCAGATCGCCAAGCGGTGTGCTTGTACCATGTGTATTGATGTAATCAATTTCGGAAGGATTCATGCCCGCGTCTTTCAACGCGCGTGTCATTACCAGGGTAGCCCCTAAACCATCAGGATGTGGCGCTGTAATATGATGCGCATCGGCACTCATGCCGCCGCCAACCACCTCTGCGTATATTTTTGCGCCGCGCGCAAGTGCGTGATCAAGCTCTTCAAGAATAATGGCGCCGCCTCCTTCACCTAAAACAAATCCGTCACGGTCTTTATCATAAGGCCTTGAAGCGCTTGCCGGTTCGTCGTTGCGTGTGCTCATGGCCTGGCAGGCATTAAAGCCCCCGATACCACTTTCATTTATCGCCGCCTCGCTGCCACCTGTAACAATAGCAACCGCCTTTCCCATACGAATATAATTGAACGCGTCAATCATGGCATTGGTAGAGGAGGCACAGGCCGAAACCGTTGTAAAGTTTGGGCCCCTGAGTCCGAACCTCATTGATATGTGTCCGCTGCAAATATCAGCGATCATTTTTGGAATAAAAAACGGATTAAAACGCGGGGTTCCGTCTCCCTTTGCAAAAGCAAACGTTTCGTTCTGAAAAGTATCAAGGCCACCAATTCCACTGCCCCAAATTACGCCAACCTCATTAAGGTCGGTGTTTTCGGCGGTAATTCCGCTATCGGCCATTGCCTGAACGCTGGCCGCAATACCGTACCAGGTATAGGTATCCAGTTTCCTGGCTTCTTTACGATCGAAATATTCTTCCGGGTTAAAGCCCTTCACCTCACAGGCAAAACGGGTTTTAAATTTGGCTGCATCAAAGCGTGTAATAGGCGCGGCTCCGCTCACCCCGTTTATCAGGTTGTTCCAATAATCATTTACATTATTGCCTAAAGGAGTTACAGCACCTAAACCGGTGACTACTACACGTTTTAATTGCATGAGATCAGGTTAATTTTTAGCGTTTGCTTCAATATAAGCGATAGCATCACCTACAGTACCAATTTTTTCAGCTTGTTCGTCAGGAATAGCGATATTGAATTCTTTTTCAAATTCCATGATCAGTTCCACGGTGTCTAAGGAATCAGCCCCTAAATCATTAGTAAAACTCGCTGTTGGAGTTACTTCTTTTTCATCAACACCTAATTTGTCAACGATGATTGATTTTACTTTGTTTGCAATGTCAGACATTCTAATTTGGATTTAAAAATTTTGCACAAAAATAATTATATTTCGCTAAAACAAAATTAATACTCTCAAAATAGAGGGTGTTTTTTAACATTATATCGTCTTTTTAGACAAAAAAACATTCAACCCATTGATTATGAGCTAAGATGCTTTTAGCTGATAAAACCATTTATGACGTTTTCTTAATTATTCGTGAGGCATGATGATGAACATGACGCTTATGACGCGAAAAATGAGAACCATGATGCGCCACACCGTGCTCTTCTTCTTTTTGCAAATGGTTAACAATAAAATACATTACCAGGCTGGCAACAACAATGCCGCCAATGATGTAAAGCCCCTGAAAATTTGTAAACTCATTGCCCACGTATTTGTTGAATTTTTCGCCAATAGAGGCATTGGCTGTACTTACGGTCATAAGCAGAAATCCCACCAGGATATGCGCTGCTTTAAAAAATTTAGTTTTCATAATTAGAAGTTTTAATCGTTTAATGTTTTTATTTTAGCTGTTTTGCTATGCGTTCTCAGTGCTTGAATAACAACTGTTATCAACTATATAAACGTAACGTAAGGGGTTAAGGTTTGGCTTTTTAACGTTCTTTTACATCATATATAATTTTTTTGTTTAAAAAAAAGTTTGTATATTTGCCTTCGAAATATTAAAGAATGACGGGGGACTTAAGTCCCCTATTTTATTGAATAAATTTTGCTAACACAGGAAAAAATATCAGAATTGTGCGACCAGCACCTTGCTAACGGTCCGCTCTTTGTTACCGGAATAAGAATGGGTGCCGATAACCATATCCACGTTTTTCTTGATGGCGACCGCGGGGTAACTATCAGCGATTGCGTTGATTTAAGCAGGCACCTTGAAAAAAGTTTGGGCGATTCTGAAGACTTTAGCCTTGACGTTAGTTCTCACGGCGCCTCCTCTCCTCTAACCATGCCCAGACAATATTACAAACATGTTGGACGTGATTTTGAAATAAAGCTGAGTGACGGCACCAAGGCTGAGGGCACGCTTATAGAATGCAACGATGAACAAATAAAATTAGAATATTCGGTAAGAGAAAACAAACCGTTGGGTAAAGGAAAAATTACAGTGATCAAACATCATGTAATTAATTATAATCAAATCAAAGAATCAAAAATTAAACTTAAATTTTAAAACAACAAAACCATGGAAGGCGTAAACCTTATTGAATCGTTTTCGGAATTCAAAGACATCAAGAACATTGATCGTGCAACATTGATGAGTATTATTGAAGATGTTTTCAGAAGCATGCTTATTAAACGTTACGGAAGCGATAAAAATTTCGATATTATTGTAAATCCCGACAAAGGAGATGTTGAAATATACAAAAACCGCAAAATCGTGGATGATGAATTTGCGGAAGATTCTTTTGATTACGATGAAAACAAACACATCAGCTACAGCGCCGCTAAAAAAATAGAGCCTGATTTTGAAATCGGTGAAGATCTTTCAGAAAAAGTAAAACTTGAAGATTTTGGTCGCCGCGCCGTGTTATCCGTGCGTCAAAATCTTGTTCAAAAAATTCTTGAGCTTGAAAAGAGTGAAGTGTATAACAAGTACAAGGAAAAAGTGGGCGATGTTATTACCGCTGAGGTGTATCAGGTTTGGAAAAAAGAAATTATGCTGGTGGATGATGAGGGTAACGAATTATTATTGCCAAAAACAGAACAAATTCCTTCCGATTTCTTTAAAAAGGGCGATACTGTTAAAGCCGTTGTTTCTAAAGTAGATCTTAAAAACGGATCTCCTTCCATTATTGTTTCACGTACTTCGCCTGTGTTTCTGGAGAGATTATTTGAAAATGAAGTTCCTGAAATATTCGACGGTTTAATTACCATTAAAAAAATTGTACGCGAGCCGGGTGAGCGCGCCAAGGTTGCAGTTGAAAGTTATGATGACCGCATTGATCCGGTGGGAGCATGTGTGGGCATGAAGGGTTCACGTATTCATGGAATTGTACGCGAATTAAAAAATGAAAACATTGACGTAATTAACTTTACAAACAATTCAACCTTATTAATTCAGCGTTCTTTAAGTCCTGCAAAAATTACCACCATCAAAATAGATGAGGAAAACAAGCGTGCAGAAGTATTTTTAAAACCTGATCAAATTAGTCTTGCCATTGGTAAAGGTGGATTTAACATTAAGCTTGCCGGTAAATTAACCGGTTATGAAATCGATGTATTCCGCGACACAGACGTGGATGTTGAAACCGAAGATGTGGATTTGGAAGAATTTGCAGATGAAATTGAAGATTCCATCATTCAGCAATTGAAATCAATTGGCTGTGATACCGCTAAATCAGTACTGGAATTAAGCGATACAGAATTATCACGCCGCACAGGTATTGAAGAAGGCGCTCTGGCCAATGTTCGTGAGATATTGCAGTCTGAGTTTGAAGATTAATTGCATGGGCAAATTTAAAGGGTTTGCGGCTAGCCCCTGATTATAGCCGCGTTTTATAATAATAAAAAAGAACATTTAGAGTAAATATGTCAGAAACAGCTAAAACACTTCGATTAAGCAAGGTGGCCAAAGAATTTAATCTTTCCCTGGGAAAGATTGTGGAATTCCTGGCGGCTAAGGGCTTTCCGGTTGAAAGCAATCCCAATGCGAAGATTGGTGATGAAGAATATCGCTTGCTTCTTAAAGAATTTTCAAGTGATAAATCAGCACGGGAAGAAGCGGAGCACGTTTCTCAGGCAATTATTAAAGTGAAGCGGGAAACTATTGTTTTAGACGAAATTAAAGCTAAAAAACAAAAGGAAGATGAAGCCGCGCAACAAGAGGTAATCATTAAAGACCTTACCGCAGCTAAAATTCCGGAAGTAAAAAAAGAAACGCCTGAACCTGAAATAAAAAAGGAGGCGGAAACTTTCGACCGCCCTAAAGTTATTGGCAAGGTAGACCTTGATTCCATGAACCTTAAAACCAAGCCTGATAAAAAGGATAAGGCGAAAAAGGAAACTGAAAAGGCCACCGATAAAAAGAAGGAAAAAGAAAAAGAAGTTGAAAAAACTGAAGAGGTAGTTGCTCCTAAAGCCAAGGTTGAAGAAAAAGAAGTAGAAAAGCCTGAAGATCTCACTCCTGAGCATATTGAAACAAAGTTCGAAAAACTGGAAGGCGTTAAAATATTAGGCAAGGTTGAATTACCTGTTGCCAAGGACAATAGCAAAAAAGCCATTGATGAGGCCAACGAAAGAAAAAAACGCAAACGTATTCGTAAGGGCGGGCTTTCTCAGGAAGAAATTAAAAAGGTTGGCACCGAACAGGCTAAAATAGCCAAAGAACGTGCAAAAGAAAAGTATGGCGATCCTAGAGCGCGAAATAAAGGTCCGCAAACAGGTGGCCCCAACAGTAATACGGCCAACAAGCCTCGTCATGAATTAACGGAAGAAGAAATTCAAAAACAGATTAAAGAAACTTTAGCGCGTTTAAGCGAAAAAGGATCTAAATCGAAAGCTTCCAAGTACCGTAAAGAAAAACGTAGCGATGTGCGTGAGCGTTTGGATAAAGAAGCGGAAATATTAGAAGCAGATAAAAAGGTATTAAAAGTTGCCGAGTTCGTAAGCGCTAATCAAATGGCCCAAATGATGAACGTGCAGGTTACAAAAATTATTTCTACCTGTATGTCACTGGGTTTATTTGTTTCCATTAACCAGCGGTTAGATGCAGAAACTATTTCAATTGTTGCCGAAGAATTTGGTTACAAGGTTGAGTTTGCATCGGCAGAAGATGTTGAGGCGGTAGTTGAAGAGACTGATAAAGCAGAAGATTTAATTCACCGTCCGCCAATCGTTACCGTGATGGGTCACGTTGACCACGGTAAAACTTCTCTTCTTGACTTTATCCGTAAAGCAAACGTTGTTGCCGGTGAGGCCGGAGGAATTACCCAGCACATTGGAGCATACAACATTAACGTTTCCGATGGCCGTAGCATGACCTTTTTAGATACACCCGGTCACGAAGCCTTTACCGCCATGCGTGCCAGGGGTGCTAAAGTAACCGATATTGCAATTATTGTAGTAGCGGCCGACGACAGCATCATGCCTCAAACTAAAGAAGCTATTAATCACGCTCAAGCGGCAGGGGTTCCAATGATTTTTGCCATTAATAAAATTGATAAGCCAGGGGCTAACCCTGATAAGATCCGCGAAGGATTATCAGCCATGAATATATTGGTTGAAGAATGGGGTGGAAAATATCAGTGCCAGGAAGTATCGGCTAAAAAAGGAATTAACATAGATCTACTTTTAGAAAAAGTATTATTAGAGGCGGAGATGATGGATCTTAAAGCAAATCCTAACCGACACGCTCAGGGAAGTGTTATTGAAGCCAGTATGGAAGAAGGCCGCGGATATGTAGCTACAATTCTGGTTCAGACCGGAACTTTAAAAGTGGGTGATATAATGTTAGCGGGTTCATTCAGCGGACGTGTAAGAGCTATGTTTAATGAACGCGGTGTAAAGGTAGATAAAGCAGGTCCGTCCCACCCTGTAAAGGTGCTTGGATTAAGCGGCGCCCCAACTGCGGGTGATAAATTTAACGTAATGGGTGATGAGCGTGAAGCAAGAGAGATCGCTAACAAACGTTTACAATTGCAACGTGAGCAAGGTATCAGAACGCATAAACATATAACTTTGGATGAAATCGGAAGGCGTTTAGCTATTGGTGATTTCAAAGAATTAAATGTAATTGTTAAAGGTGACGTGGATGGATCTATTGAGGCACTATCTGACTCGCTATTGAAACTATCTACGGAAGAGATCCAGATTAACATCATCAGTAAAGCTGTTGGTCAGATCTCTGAATCGGATGTATTACTTGCATCTGCCTCTGACGCGATTATAATCGGTTTCCAGGTA
>JAOQAF010000136.1 GCA_025963735.1 Bacteroidota bacterium | reverse complement strand
TTGAATTGGATAATATTATATCTGGTATTTATATGTACCGAATACTGGAAAATAATATTATTGTAAAAACAGGGAAGCTAATAAAAGAATAACCCTTTTTCTTGAAGTAAACCTGCTCATTTCAAGGCAGGTTTACTTAATTATCTTAACCCTTATTCCTTCACTATGGCTCGTATATTCAGGCGCGTACATGCATTGTATCTGAGTGATGCCATTGCTGAAATCTCCGTAATGATTAACAACCACAGGATATTCAAACACGTAAGTTCCTTTGGTTAGTTTCGAGAAAAAGAAATTAGTAGCGGCGTCCTTCGTGCTTTCATAATATCCTAAACCATCCTGCCATTTATAACCGCTAAAAACGTTGGTTGGTTCAAACCCCGCTGCACGCATATCTTTCATGTGAACGTAATCCATATCTCTGTCAACCCTTAACTCAATTCTTACTTTAACTTTATCGCCAAGTTTAAGTTTGGTAGCAGCTGTTATTAGTTCAATAACCGGACCACTACTTGTGTTTTTTTGAAGGAATAACTGCTTCTTTAATTTCAAAGGTGTTTCGTGAGGCGTAATTTTATCAAGTTGTTCAAAGTATTGCCAGTACACTGCGCCCCAGCTAACCCCGGCATCTTTTTTCTGAATTTTTATTTTTCCTAATGAGGGCTTAATATCAGAGCCCGCCCATGCTTTCTTAAAATATCCGGTACCAGGCTCAACTTTTATATCGGCATCGTTTTTTGGATCCAGTTTTATATCTCCTATTGTTATTTCAACATTAGGTTCAGTTGAAAGCCAGTCCGTACCTTTTAAAAGCAATGCATAAACAGCTTCGGTAGTGGCGCGCGTTGTTCCCCAATTTTGTGTTTGTTTGCTTTTAATTAACCATGTTTTAAGATCATCAACAGCTTTAATATCATTGTTTATTTCATCAAAAGCTTCAATCATTATTGCTTGTTGCTCTATAGGAGCTTCGTACCAATAATAACCGTAATTTTCTTTCCAGTACATTCCCATCTCTTCACTATTAATAGAATTTTCTTTCAGGGATTTTAATATATCTTTTGGAGTCTTTAAATCTGAAAACCTGAACAGGTTTAAAGCTATCATTCCCTGCATAAATCTTCCTTCAGTTAGCCAATAAGTTTGCTCCTGTTTTTTGTAATATTCAAAATGTTCTTTATTACGTGTTTCCAAATCAACATCTTTAAAAAAACTTCGCATGTATAAATATTGAACCGCCATTGAACTCAGATGGTTTTTAATTTTATAATCCTTATCATATTTTTTAGTTAACTCATACTCTTCCCTCATTCTGTTATCACAATACCTCACCGCTTTGTTTAACAGGTTCCACGCCTCGGCATCCTGCCTTACTTTCAGTACACCTAACTTATCAAGATGTCCAAACCCGCAGGCAATATGCTGGGTGATGTACCAATCATCGGGTCCGCCCTCGAACCACCAGAAGCCACCGTTTGATGTTTGTGATTTTTGCAGTTTACGAAAGGCACGACCCTGTTCATTAGCCATTCTGTTAAGATCAAACAATAGTCCTAAACGTTTTTTATTTTCTGTTTCATTTTTCGATTCCAACACCCATGGAGTTTCTTCGAGGATCAGCGACTTTAATTCCTGATTTTTTTCAAGGTTAGATAAAAATGCATCAGCACCCGCTGTTTTCCAGCCTTCAAATACTGCTTTAATTTTAGGCTTTGAGTTTGCAACATGCGTGGCTAAACTATTGGCATAGTAGCGTGCAAAGGTTTGTTCAGCGCATTCATACGGGTATTCCATAAGATAGGGCAATGCCTGAACAGCATACCACGCAGGGTTGGCGGTAAACTCAAGAGTATATGCGTGGTTTTTTAAAGTAGTTGAATTATTATTCTGATTAATGAACTTGCCAAAACTAAATTCTTTGGTTTGATTACCGCGAATAGGTAAAGGCATACTTTCTGTAACCAGCATTCGGTTAGTTAATACAGGAATAACCATTTCCTCTCCATCACTAAAATTACCGGCCTTAGCTACTATTTTATATTTAATGGCGGAGTAACCGGCAGGAATAGTTATGTTCCATTCAATAGAGGTGCTTTGCCCTTTTTTTGCGTTAAACTCACGGAATCCAACCGTTGGAAACTTTCCGGAGAGGGCCTCAATCATGCTTGCAGATATTTCTTTGTCTGTTAAGGCATCATATAATTTAAGTTCTGAGGTACCAGTCATATCTTTATCTGAAAGGTTGGCAATCTTTGAAATAAAAGTCATGTGATCTCCCTCACGGAAAAAGCGCGGAGCGTTAGGTTGTACCATCAGATCTTTTTGAGTAACAACGTCCTTTTGAAATTGGCCTATCTTAAGATCCTTGGTATGCGCTAATCCCATCACTTTCCATTTTGTTAAACTTTCAGGGATTGTAAATTTAATTACAGTTTCACCTTTTTCATTTGTTTGAAGTGATGGATAAAAGAAAGCCGTTTCATTAAAATTACTGCGGGCTTTTACATTTCCAAGTTCACCGCCTGATTCTTTACCTTCACGTCGGTTTTCACCGGAACTTTCTTTTTTTACACCAGCCTGCATTACATCGCCATCCATTTCAGTTTCAGCCGATTTTTTATCTTTAGACTTTTCTTCAAGCGTTACCCCTTTTCCAGAAACAGCGTTCTTTGTAACTGTTGTTTCATCGTAATAGGCTGCTGTTTCAGCAGGCGGAGAGGAAGGATCGGGATTATAATCACCCTTAGATACACCACCTGCTCTTCCTCCCCTGTAATGATAATTTGCAGAAAAATACAAACCAAAGTAATTCAATGCATCATAATAACGGCTTGGTAAATAAGAGTATTCAGATTTTAAATCATTAAACTCATATGAATTTGCTGAACCACCCGCTGTGGTTGTCCAGTTTAATCTTGCGTACCAGTTATTATATATATTAAACGGCCAGTAGTTCGGGCGGAATGCGTCTAATGATGCATCGTACATGGCCGTCATTAATTCGGCCGACATTTTATCACCTTTCTTATCTTTAATTACGAGCTTCCATTCTTCCTGTTGGCCGGGTAATAATTTATTCCTGAATGTTTCAAATTGAATGTCAAGTTCTTTATTGGTATAGGGTACTGTTATAATATTACTTTGGTGATAAAAGCGATTATGTTTAACAAAAGTGGCATGAAAAGCTAAATTACCGCGGTGTTTTTCTTCAATAACAATTTCATTTAAACTCATGGATGCGGCAATTGTTTTTGTTTCTATCGCCTTTCCTTTATGTTCCAGTTCAAATAAATAATTCGTGTTAGGAAATCCGGAAGCGAAAATATAACTCACTTTATCTCCGGGTTCCGCCTTGTTTTTAGTCACATAAAACCAATCAGGAGTATGTTCTGGCAACTCGGTATTCCCAGGATTAAACAAAGTAAAATAATCAAAAGCTTTTACCTCCTGGCCAAATTTATCTTTACATTTTACTTCAACCATGTAAACTCCTGGCTTAAAATTTTTCAGCTCCGTTGATAAATCATATTCGGTTTTAATTCCCGTATCAAAAGGCTTGTCAAGTAATTTAGAGTCCTTTTCCCATTTGTATTTATTCTGTTCGTCGTCATACAAATCGTACGGAAAGTTTTTATAATATTCATCTTTTGATAAGGAATGTCTGTCGGGCTGCACCCACAAACGGTTTCTGAAAGCCCGGTCGGGCTGCTTTAATTTATAAATAGCAACGTTTCCTTTAGTGGGTTCCGGTACGCCATTAAGATTAGGACTATTTATTTTAATAGGTTTAATTTCTTTTTGATTTATGATTGCGTCGGTACTAACATTTAAATTTATCGACTGATAGCCAACGGTAGCTTGTGTACTGGTGCTATGCGACTCGCCATTAATATCTGTAACGTCGGCAGTAATTTCATACATAAAAGTAGCCTGACTTTCTTTTGAAACCGATTCATCCGGTAAGGCTTTGAATTTAATAACGTACCCACCCGTGTCGTTACTCAGGGTTTCGCCTGAAATCATTTCCGTGGATTCTGTTCCGGTTGAATAATACGAACGATACCACCACCACCAATAGGGATAATTCACTTTACGCACAACACGATAGTTTACTTTTGCACCATCAATCACATTACCAGCATACGCTTTGGCAACACCGGTAACCGTTATCGAATCATTTATTTTATACGAACCTTTAACATCATTGAATTTTGTTTCAAACTTTGGACGTTTATAATCTTCTATTGAAAAATATACAGACCCATGGCCATCATATAAGTACATTTGTCCGTTTAAAATTCCCTGGGGAGCGGTAAAAGATCCGTTAACTGTACCAAATTCATTGGTTGTAAGATCCTGTGAACCAACTTTCTGTTGGTTTACATCATAAAAAGTAACTGTTACCGGGAAGTTTGGTTTAATTTTATAATTGTCGTTGTTCTTTCCTTCCAGAACTATCGATTTAAAATAAATAATCTGTCCCGGCCTGTAAATGGCTCTGTCGGTAAATAAAAAAGATTTTACATAAGTGTTGTTATCCTCATATTGCTTGTAACTGTAATAACTGTTGTTGTTAAAGTAAGAATCTTTTCCATTTAAAACCTCCACGAAAAAAGTACGATCCTCGTCTTTAATATCCGCTACTTTAAACCATCCTTTGTCATCTGTTTTTAATGATAAGCCCTTCTTTACTTCATAATCTCTGGTCACATAACTGTACTTTTCATGCCATACCTGCACGTTTGTATTTTTAATCGGTTCTCCGGTTTCACGGTTCAAAGCATAAAAATCATGAGAACCATCTTCTTTTGCGCGTTCTATGGTGGTAATGTCTGAAATAATGCATTGCGCATAAGAGGTAAGATTATTTGAGTATTTAAAATCAGGATTTATAGAAGTTAAAACCACATAATAACCATACGGTAATTCAGGTATTTTTATTTCTTCGCGGTGGGCCTGATAATCCTCATCATTAATGATATCCTGTTCAAAGGTTTTAACCACAGGCAATGTGTTTAATTTTTCATATAACTTTTGTCCCCAGTCAAGACGGCCAAATCGTCGCATTTCAAGGTGCGAGGTTTTTACAACTTTAAAATACAACTTATTAATATTGCAGGAAGTAACCAGCGCCCGAAATGGTTTCTCTGCAGTATTCACCTCTTCTATTGTGAGATTAACCTGTTTGGCTTTAATGGTTGTAATAAGGTTTAAACACTGTTTGGCGCCAAATGAATTTGGAAACTTTGTAATGGCTGAATTGCATATTTCTACTGCAGTTTTTTTATACCATTTATAAGAATCTCCTTCAAGGGGTTTATAAAGTGCGGCTTTGCCAAAATACCAGTTAGCGATGCGATAGTCAATTTCAGTAACACGTGCAGTTTTTGAAAACTTATTTTGCAGATGTTGCAGCGTAGTTAAGAATAACGTGTCTTTCTTGGGGTTTTGAGAATTTGCATTAATATAATCCAGCCGCAGAAGCTCAACATCCAGCAAGGCATCTTTATTCTCATCATTTTCATGAAACCGTGTCAGATCCTGAAAGAGCTTAAGAGCATAATATTTTATTTCGAGGCTGTCCGAAGGATTCGTAATAACCTTATTCAAAAAGTCGGGGTATGGTAGAAGATATACATCATCATTTACTGAAAAGCGCTGCGCCGGGCGGGCCACATCGGGTTCAGTACTTTTAAAAAAATTAAGTGCACGGTGAGCAATAAAATCATAAAGAGTTGGCCTCCACTTCCTGCCCTCTTCAGTTCCTTTTTCAAGAATATCCTCATATATATCTATTCTTGTTCGTTTCAAACTATCGGTGTTATCAAGCGAAGCTTTATAATTACTTATTACAGCATAGGTAATGGTTTTAAGATCCCATGTAGTAAGATCATCATTTTTAAAACCAACCGTTGAAGTTCGGTTATAAAATTTCCAACGGTTATTATTATAATATTGCCAATAGGCATCGGCTAAAATACTTTGCAACACCGGTTTAACAGGATAATTTGCTGTTGCCGCTTCATCGCGTAATTTAATAATTGATTTTTCGAGAGAAAACTCCTCTTTATAACCTTCAAATTTCATGCGGTACAAGACAGATTTTACAAATTGCGGCGCATTATTATCTGTCTTTGCTTTTTTATAAATGGCTTCAATAATTTTTAATGCCGATTCTGATAATCCCTTTTTCTCACAACTATCTACCCGCTTCCATAAGGATGCATAATTTTCTCCCTTGCCGAATAAGATTTCAGATTTTTCTGTTTTAAATCCGGAATAAATTCCCAGGCCAAGCACTGCGGAAGAAATGATTATGAAAAGAAAGCCGGCTGATGTTTTAATACGCATAATAAGATGTTTTTAATAGGATGCAAAAGAACCTTACATTCCATAAGACCATGTAAATTAAAACAAAAAAGCCCGGAAAAAGGTTTTAATTCTTAATAATTTTAACGACTTTTATACGGGACCGGTAGCAGCAATAGAAATATGTAACTAAGGCCAAAGCAAATCATTATAGTACAAATCAATTCTTTTATATGGAAGCTCTCATAGAAATTTTAAAAATTATTTTACCGGCAGGCGCAGTATTTGCCGCCTCTTTTTTATTAGTTCAAAAATTTCTTGTAAACGACCAAAAGCGACGGGAACACGAACTAAAAAAAATGGCCACCTCTACCATTACTCCCTTAAAAATACAGGCCTATGAAAGAATTGTTATTTTTCTGGAAAGAATTCACCCGAACGTTTTGGTGGTAAGAGTTAATAAACATGGCATGACAGCCCATCAATTACACATGGAGCTCATTAAGGCTATTAAGTCGGAATATGAACATAATTTATCGCAGCAGATCTATGTGAGCCACAACAGCTGGGAATTGGTTAAAACTTCTAAAGAAGAAATTATCAAATTAGTAAATATTTCTGCCACTAAGGTACCGCATGATAATTCCAGCAACGATTTGGCCATGATGGTTTTAAACATTACTGCGAACGTAGATAAAAAAATGCCTAATGAAATTGCACTTGAATACGTAAAAAAAGAAATTGCGAATACTTTTTAATCTATGGTAAAAAAATGAACTCATTATTTAAAGAATTTTCTTCTATTACTGCTCAGCAGTGGAAAGACCAGTTGGTTAAAGATCTTAAAGGTACAGACTTTGATCAGCTGAAATTTAAAACACATAACGGTTTTACCATCCATCCATTTTATACCTCTGAAGATTTAACAGAAAAAAAACAACCGGTTTTTACAGAAAAAGACTGGGATATATGCGAACAAATTACGGTAACGGATGAGAAGAAAGCAAATGCACGCGCACTCTCCGCCTTAAACGGAGGCGCAAGCGGACTTTCTTTTTACATTCATAAAAAAATTGACACGAAAGCTTTATTAAAAAACATTTCACTGGAGAATATTTATACGCAGTTTTTTATAAGCAATGACGCCTTACAGGTACTTCATGATTTAAAAGAACAATATGGCAAAAAAAACGAGTTCGATGGAAAACTGAAATGTTTTGTAAATATAGATCCTCTTTGTCTTTTTGCATTTTATGGCGAATGGCATGAGGATGAAAATAAAGATCTGGCAATAATTGAACAATTAGTTCATATTCCTGTAAACGTTAGTCTCTACCAGGAAGCCGGGGCCAACACAGTGAATGAACTTGCGGCAGGGCTTGCACACCTTAACGAATATTTGAATTATTTAAACAGTAAAAAACTCTTAAATAACAAAACCTTACATTTTACTTTTTCCGTTAACGGCAACTTTTTTAATGAGATTGCCAAGTTAAGAGCTTTCAGAAAAGTGGTTAGGCTTTTACAGGAACAATATGAAGTTAACTTTCCGCTTCACTTACATGTGCAAACAGCTCAGATAAATAAAAGCTGTTTGGATGCCTATACCAATATGCTGCGAACAACCACCGAGGCAATGAGCGCGATAGTAGGAGGATGTGACAGTTTGTGCGTATTACCTTTTAACGAAGGATTTGAAGAAGTTACGGAATTTAGTGCACGCATCTCAAGAAACCAGCAACATATTCTTAAAGATGAAAGTTATCTTAATAAAGTGGCCGACATTTCCGCCGGTTCATATTACATTGAAACATTAACCGATCAGCTTGCAGAAAAAGCATGGGAGCAGTTTAAACTCCTTGAAAGTAAAGGTGGTTTTATTACCTGCATAAAAAATAATTTCATTCAGGATCTTATAGCTAAAGACGCTGAAATTCTATTATCCGATGTTGAAAGCGGTAAAATGATTTTAGTCGGGGTAAATAAATTTCAAAATCCAAAAGAAAAAACTCCCCAAAAACTCTTTTCTGTGAAAAGCAAGGAAGACGGTCGCTCACCTTTTAAACGCATTAAACCAATACGTCTTGCTTTTTCAATAGAGGAAGAAAAAATGAAAGTAAAGAGTTAAGTAACTAAAAACAGTTTCAGTAATATAATATGCGCAAGGACCTTTCAAAAATACTTTATAAACATTCGGACAGTTCAGATAAGACAATTGTTTCCGAAACTGAAAAATACATAACGGCCGAGCAAATTGAATTAAAACCGGTTTATACTTCTGATGACATACAACATCTTGAACACTTAAATTTCGGAGCCGGTATCCCGCCTTTTCTTCGGGGCCCCTACTCCAGCATGTATGTTCAAAACCCGTGGACCGTACGTCAGTATGCCGGGTTTAGCACTGCCGAAGAAAGTAACGCATTTTACCGTAGAAATTTAGCGGGTGGTCAAAAGGGATTATCTGTTGCATTTGATCTTGCAACTCATCGCGGCTACGACAGTGATCACGAACGCGTTGTTGGTGATGTAGGGAAAGCCGGTGTTGCCATTGATAGTATTCTGGATATGAAAATTCTTTTTGACCAGATTCCTTTAGATCAAATGAGTGTTTCCATGACTATGAATGGAGCGGTTTTGCCCATACTGGCTTTTTATATTGTAGCGGCAGAAGAACAAGGTGTAAGTATGGATAAATTAACCGGTACCATACAAAACGATATTTTAAAAGAGTTTATGGTGCGAAATACTTATATATACCCGCCTGCTCATTCAATGAAAATTATTGCCGACATTTTTGAATTTACTTCACAAAAAATGCCGAAGTTCAACTCAATTTCAATAAGTGGTTATCATATGCAGGAGGCTGGGGCTACAGCCGATATAGAACTTGCCTATACTTTAGCCGATGGTTTGGAATATATCCGAACCGGTATTAAAGCGGGTTTAGACATTGATAATTTTGCGCCTCGCCTTTCTTTTTTCTGGGCAACAGGTATGAATCATTTTATGGAGATCGCGAAAATGCGTGCGGCAAGAATGTTATGGGCAAAATTGGTAAAGCAATTTAATCCAAAGTCTGCTAAATCAATGGCGCTTAGAACACACTGTCAAACCAGTGGATGGAGCCTTACAGAACAAGACCCTTATAATAACGTAGCGCGAACGTGTATTGAAGCTCTTGCATCCGCCATGGGGCACACGCAGAGCTTACATACAAATGCCCTGGATGAAGCCATAGCTCTTCCAACAGATTTCAGCGCGCGCATTGCACGTAACACGCAAATTTATTTACAGCAGGAAACTAATATTTGCAGGGTAGTTGATCCCTGGGCAGGTTCCTATTACGTTGAAAGTTTAACCAATGAATTAGCACACAAAGCATGGGCATTAATTGAAGAAGTTGAAAAGCTTGGAGGAATGGCCGCGGCAATAGAAACGGGTATTCCGAAAATGAGAATTGAGGAAGCAGCTGCGCGCAAACAAGCCCGTATAGACAGTGGTAAAGATATTATTGTTGGGGTTAACGCTTTTAAAACAGACGAAAAAACTGAAATTGAAATTTTAGACGTAGATAATGCAAAAGTACGGTCTCAGCAATTGGAACGCTTAAAAAAATTAAAAGCAGAACGTAATACTTCTGAAGTTGAAAATGCATTAAACGCACTGGAAGAAGCGGCAAAAACCGGCAAAGGGAATTTACTCGCCTTAGCTATAGAGGCCGCGCGGGTAAGGGCTACCCTAGGCGAAATTTCATTTACATTGGAAAAAGTTTTTGGCAGATACAAAGCGAACATCCGCTCTATTGCCGGTGTATATAGTAAAGAAATAAGTATGGATAAAGATTTTGCCAAAGCACGCGAACTGGCAGACAAGTTCGCTGAACTTGACGGACGCAGGCCAAGGATCATGATAGCTAAAATGGGACAAGACGGACATGACCGCGGAGCAAAGGTAATCGCGACCAGTTTTGCCGACATGGGTTTTGATGTTGATATCGGTCCCTTATTTCAAACGCCTGCAGAGGCCGCAAAACAGGCAGTTGAAAATGACGTTCACATTTTGGGTGTCTCCAGTTTGGCAGCCGGACACAAAACGTTAATCCCGCAGGTAATTGATGAATTGAAAAAATATAACCGTGAAGACATCATGGTTGTGGCGGGAGGAGTAATCCCCCAACAGGATTATGACTTTTTATTCAAGGCAGGAGTAAGTTTTGTTTTTGGACCGGGCACTGTTATTTCAAAAAGCGCCATTGGTATCCTTGAGAATCTTATTAATTCACGAAGCGAATAAAATAAGATAAAAAAATAATTCTTATTTCTTGACGCTAATTACTACTCTATTAATTTCGGTAATCATTGATTCGTAAAAATAACATAGGAACCGGTTAAACAATGAAGCTTGGAGGTAACAACTGCAAATTTTGTGTTAGTCGTTTTAAAAAATTTACTTATGGAAAAGCGCTCTGAAAAAGTCAGCCCGTCTGAAACAATATTAGTACAAGGATTCCCGGTCTGAATTAATTTTGTATGTATTCAAAAGGTAACTG